>NZ_JAMYSP010000024.1:0-90919 GCF_040322015.1 Mesorhizobium sp. M0208
TCGAGCCGAACGACGCTCAACGCGAGCGCGACGACCGGTTCTTGATCTCTACCTCAACCGCAGGCGCCCCTCCCGCGCAGCGGGTTCGTTCCCCGGCCCCATCAACGACGTTCGAGACCTTGATGCTAGGCAATGCCGACGACCCCACCTATCCCCCAGCCAACCGCGGCAGCAGAAAAATCTCCGCCCCTTCCGGCAGTTCCTTCGACCAGGTGTCGCGATAGATCACCCCGTCGATGGCGACGGCGATGCCGCGATCGATGTATGGCTCGAGGCCGGGATACTGTTCAGCCAGTTTCCTGAACAGCTCCCGAATATCCTTGGCCTCGATCTCGACCTTGCTCTTGCCTCCGGCGATCGCGCCGAGCGACCCCCAGAGCGTTACTTCGACCATCAGCCTCCCCGTTCCGCCTCGAGCGCCGCCAGGATGCGCGGCGGCGACATCGGGATATGCGTCATCCGCACGCCCGCGGCGTTCGACACCGCATTGGCGATCGCCGCCAGCGGCGGCACGATCGAGGTCTCGCCGACGCCGCGCACCCCGTAAGGATGGTTAGGATTGGGGATCTCGAGGATCTGCGTGTCGATCATCGGCAGGTCCGAGCAGACCGGGATCCGGTAATCCAGGAAGCCAGGGTTCTGCAGCCGCCCGTCCTTGCCGTAGATATACTCCTCGTTGAGCGCCCAGCCGATGCCTTGCGCGGCACCGCCCTGGTACTGCCCCTCGACATAGGTCGGATGCACCGCCTTGCCGGCGTCCTGAACGACGGTGTAGCGCAGCACCCTGGTCGAGCCTGTCTCGGGGTCCACCTCGATATCGCAGATATGGGTGGCGAAGGAGACGCCGGCGCCGTCGGCGACGAGCTCGCTATGGCCTGCAATGGGTCCGCCCGTCTTTCCGGAAGCGGCCGCGATCTCCTTCAGCGACAGCGGCGAGAGGTTGCCGTGCGTCGCGCCCTTGGCAATCGCATGACCCTCTTCCCAGACCACGTCGTCGACGGCTATGTCCCACATCTGCGCGGCGCGTTCTCGCAGGATCTTGATGGCGTTGCGAGCGGCGGAGATCGTCGCCATCGAAGACGAGAAGGTGCCGCGGCTGCCGTCCGTCATGTCGTTGTAGCCGAGGCTGGAGGTATCGGCGACCACCGCCTTGATCTGCTCATAGGGGATACCGAGCTCCTCCGCCGCCACCAGCGACAGCGACGCGCGGGAACCACCCACATCGACCGTGCCGACGGCAAGCGAGACCGAGCCATCCATGCCTATGTTGAGGTCGGTGCAGGTCTGGCCGCCGAAGTTGAACCAGAAGCCGCAAGCCATGCCGCGGCCCTGATTCTTGCCGAGCGGCGCCTTCATGTGCGGATGGTTCTTGGCCGCCTCCAGCGTCGGCCCGATGCCGATCGGCCCATATACCGGGCCGTAGGACGATCTGGTGCCTTCCTGCGCCGCGTTCCTGATCCGAAACTCGACCGGGTCCATGCCGATCTCCTTGGCCAGCTCGTCGACCGCGCTTTCCACCGCAAACGCTGCCATCGGCGCCGACGGCGCCCGATAGGCCGCGGTCTTGGGCCGGTTGACCAGCACTTCGTAGCCGACCGTCTTGACGTTCTCGAGCTTGTAGCAGGCAAAGGCGGTCATGGCGCCGATCTCGGCCCACATGCCGGCATAGGGGCCGCAGGAATAGCGCAGCGTCGCCTCGGCCGCCGTAATCGTGCCGTCCTTGCGGGCGCCGATCCGAACATCGATCGAGGTGGCGCTGGTCGGGCCGGAGGCGCGGAACACCTCGTCGCGCGTCATGACCAGCTTGACCGGCCGGCCGGCCTTGCGTGACAGCGCCAGTGCCACCGGCTCGGCCCAGACATGGGTCTTGCCGCCGAAACCGCCGCCGATCTCCGACGAGGTGACGCGCAGCTTCGAGGCTTCCATGCCAAGCAACTGGGCACAGTGCTGGCGGTAGACAAAATGGCCCTGCGTACAGACCCAGAGGTCGGCGGTGCCGTCGGAGCTGACATTGGCCACGCAGGCATGCGGCTCGATATAACCCTGGTGCGTCTGCTCGGTCTTGAAGGAGCGTTCGACGACGTAATCGGCCTGGCCGAAGCCTTCATGGATGTCGCCATGGCCGTACTGGGTGCGCTTGGTGACGTTTGAAGGCTTGACGGGCTTTTCCTCGAGGCCCTCGGTGAAGATGGCGTCGTTGATCAGGGGTGCGGAGTGCTTCATCGCCTCGTCGACGTCGGTGACATGCGGCAGCACCTCGTAGTCGACCTCGATCAGCTTCAGTGCCTGCCTCGCCGTGCGGGCATCGACCGCAGCGACCGCGGCCACGGCATGGCCGTCATAGAGCGCTTTCTTGCGCGCCATGCAGTTGTCGAGGATGTCGTACATGGCGGCATCGCCGTCGGTCAGGTCGGGCAGGTCGGCCGCGGTGATCACCGCCTTGACGCCGGGGAGCATCTGCGCCTTCGACGTGTCGATCTTCCTGATCGTGGCATGCGCATGGGGGCTTCTGAGAACGCGCCCGACCAACTGCCCGGCCATGTTGAAGTCGGCGCCATAGCGTGCGCGGCCCGTCACCTTGTCGACACCATCGGGACGAATGGGACGCGTGCCGACAGAGGTGAAATTGCGTCCGGAGTAACGCGGATCGAAATTCATCGTTATGCTCCCTTCATCACGCTTGTTTCATTACGATGGCGGCGTCCTGAACGGCACGCACGATCTTGTCATAGCCGGTGCAGCGGCAGAGGTTCCCGGCGAGGCCGAAGCGGATCTCCTCCTCGGTCGGATCGGGGTTCTTGGCCAAAAGGTCCTTGGCCGCCATGAGGAAGCCCGGCGTGCAGACGCCGCATTGAAGTGCGGCGTGCTCCAGGAATTTCTGCTGCAGCGGATGCAGCCTGTCGCCATGCGCCATACCCTCGATGGTCTCGAGGTGACGGCCCTCGGCTTCCGCACCGAGCACCAGGCACGAGCACACCAGCCGATCGTCGAGGATGATGCTGCAGGCGCCGCAGTCGCCGGTGCCGCAGCCTTCCTTGGCGCCCGTCAGCCCCAGGCGATCGCGCAGGACATCAAGCAGCGTCTCGTCCGGCTGGCAAAGGAACTCGACATTGTCGCCGTTGATTGTCGTTGATACTGCTACACCGGCCATCACTTGCCTCCTGCACGTGCATAGGCGGTCGTGGCGGCCCGCTTGGCCAGCACACCCGCAACTTTCCGTCTGAATTCGATAGTGCCTCGCTTGTCGTCGATCGGACGGCAGGCGCCCGAGCAGACTTTGGCGAGCCTTTCCAACGTGGCTTCGTCCAGCTTGGAGCCGATGAGAACCTCGGCAGCCTCCTCGACCAGAACCACCGTCGGCGCCACGGCGCCTAGCGCCAGGCGGGCGGATTTGACGCGACCTTGCTCATCGAGCGTCAGGTTCACGCCGGCGCTGACCACCGCGATGTCCATCTCGGTGCGCGGAATGAAACGCAGATAGGCATCGCCCGAACGCGGCAGACGTTTGTCGAGCAGGATTGCCTCGATGATCTCGCCCTTGGCCAGCGACGTCTTGCCCGGCCCAGTCGGCACCGCTTCCACGGCAATCGTGCGCCTGGTTCCCGGGCCGACGACCACCGCCTTGGCGCCAGCGGCCACCAGCGCCGGCACGCTGTCGGCGGCCGGCGAGGCATTGCAGAGATTGCCGACGATGGTGCAGCGTCCCTGCACCTGCTTGGAGCCGATCAGCTTGGCCGCTTCGACGACGCCGGGCCATGCCTTCTGCAGGGCCGTGTTCTCGCCCAGCACCGCGCAGGGGACCGCCGCGCCGATGCTGAAGCCCTCGGCTGTTTCCCTGATCTCGCCAAGCCCGTCGATCGCCTTGATGTCGACGATCAGGTCGGGTTCGATAAAGCCGCCCTTCATTCTCACCAAGAGGTCACTGCCTCCGGCGAGGATGGCGGCCGTGCCGGCCGAACTGGCCAACAGGCCGGCGGCGTCTTCAATTGAAAGCGGACGTATGTAACGCATCGTCTCCCCTTACTGGTCATAGTCACATCAACTGATATAACCGTCTCTCGACAATGGCCATCCTGTTCGTGCATTCGCGGATTGGGCCAGGCGCCGCAATTTCATTTTGCTCGTCCAACTGGACGCACCGCCAGCCACTAATGCTCGATCGGCCCCTTCGGCATGACCAGCGCCGTGCCGGCGGTCGTCGGGCGCTCGATCATGCGGCGGACGCGCGGTGGCTCGTTGCCGCTGTGCAGCGCCCTTATACGCTCGCCGATGACGGCGTCCGCGTAGGTGGCGCGCCTGTTGTGGCGGATATATTCGACCCAGGTCGGCGTGTGGTAGTGCTCGATCCATATAGACGGATTTTCGAGATCGCGCGCCAATGTCCAGTTGCGGGCGCCATCACGGCGGCGGATGCGGCCGCGCTCGGCCATGGTGGCGAGGAATTCCGGCACGTCCTCGTTACGGATGACATATTCGATCATGATGGCGATTGGACCGCTGCGCGGCTTGAGATCAAGCGCCAGATGCGGCTCCTGGAAGCGGTTGAGCGGATCGAGGTTGAGCACCGCCTGCTGCGGCAGCGGCAGCAGCAGGCCGATGGCACCTCCCGCCAGCATGGCGACGCTGGCCGCCATCAGGGCGACTTCGGCGCCATGCGCGTCGGCGACGACGCCCCAGACCCAGCTGCCGAGCGCGATGCCGCCGAAGGTCGCGGTCTGGTAGACCGAAAGCACGCGGCCGACCACCCAGCGCGGCGTCGACATCTGTACGGTGACGTTGAAGTGCGACAGCGCCGTCACCCAGCAGGCGCCGCCGACCAGCAGGCCGAGCGACGTCTGCCAGGCATGATTGCTGACGGCGGCGTTGAAGGCGCAGACGGCGAAACCGGCGAATGCCATGCGCACCATGGTTTCGCTGGACAGCAGCTGCCGCAGCCTGACGCTGATCAGCGCGCCGCCGACGGCGCCGATGCCGAAGGCACCGAGCATGATGCCGTAGCTCAGGGCATCACCCTTGACGACGTCACGCGCGACCAGCGGCAGCAATGCCAGGACCGCGCCGGCGCTGAAGCCGAAAGCGGAGCTCCTGACCAGCACCTTGCCGATGTTAGGCGACATGGCGACGTAGCGCAGGCCGGCGCCCATTGCGGCGCCCAGCGTCTCGCGCGGCAAGGTCGATGCCGGCAGTTCCGGCTTCCAGCGGGCCAGCACGACGATGAGGCCGACATAGCTCAGCGTGTTGACGGCGAAGGCCGCGGCGGCACCTGCCGCGGCAACGATGATACCACCGATCGCCGGGCCGACGCTGCGCGTCAGGTTAAAGCCCATCGAGTTGAGCGCGATCGCCGCCGGCACCTTGGTGCGAGGCACCATGTCGCCAACCGAAGCCTGCCAGGACGGGCTGTTGAGCGCGGTGCCGCTGTCGATCAGGAAGGTGAAGGCGAGCAGCGTCCACGGCGTCATCAGGTCGAGATAGGTGAAGACGGTCAGAAGAGCCGAGACGACCAGCATGAAGATCTGCGCGATCAGCATGATTTTGCGCCGGTTGAAGCTGTCGGCGATAGCGCCGGCCAGCAGCGCAAACAGCATGATCGGCAAGGTGGTCGAGGCCTGGACCAATGCCACCTGGTAGGACGAGGTGGCGATCGTCGTCATCATCCAGGCGGCGCCGACGCCCTGGATGAGGCCGCCGAAATTGGAAACCAGGCTGGCGGACCACACCGCCCGGAAGATGCCGTGCCGGAATGGCGCCAGCGCCGAGGCGCTTTCGCTTTCCGGTGTGTCGTCCCTCATAAATGCTTTCCCGGGGCTCAAATGCGTTTGTTCTTCCGATGAATTCGGCCCCTCAAAGCCATGGATTCAAAAAATAGAACATCATTTCGCAAAGGGCGAACGCATTCTGGAAAAACATCATGGTCCAACAACACGATAGCGCCGGCCCGCCGTGGCGCTCGCCGCGCCGAGTGCGCCATATGAGTTGCGGGCACCGGCAGAGCCTCTAGCGGTCCTCGAAGCCGGTCAGCACGCCGACGGCGTTGATGCCGATCTCCTCGACGGCGTAGCCGCCTTCCATGACGAACAGCGTCGGCAGGCCGAGCCTGGCGATGCGGCGGCCGATCCTGGGATAGTCGCCCGTTTTCAGCTTGAATTGGCTGATCGGGTCCTTCTCGAAGGTGTCGACGCCGAGCGAAACCACGACGACGTCAGGAGCATAAGCCGAAAGCCTCGTGCAGGCATCCTCGAGTGAGGCGTTCCACACGTCCCAGCCGGTGCAGAAGGGCATCGGGTAATTGTCGTTGAAGCCTTCGCCGTCGCCCTCGCCGCGTTCGTCGGCATGGCCGAGGAAGAAGGGATATTCGGTCATCGGATCGCCATGCAGGCTCAGCACCTGCACATCACCGCGGCGATAGAAGATCTCCTGGGTGCCGTTGCCGTGGTGATAATCGACGTCGAGGATCGACACGCGCCCGGCGCCATGGTCGCGGAACCATTGCGCGGCGACGGCGGCGTTGTTGATGAAGCAATAGCCGCCCATGAAGGCTGCGCCGGCATGGTGCCCCGGCGGTCGGCAGAGCGCGAAGGCCGAAGGCTCGCCAGCCTTGACCAACGCGGCGGCGGTCAGCGCGACGTCATAGGACGACTTGATCGCGTCCCATGTACCTTTGACGAATGTCGCGCCGCCATCGAAGGAGTAGAAGCCGAGCAGCGCATCGATGCCTTTCGGGCGCACGTCGCCGCGCAGGCCGCGCGTCGGCCAGGTGAAGGGAATGGCCGAACCGCTGCGGCCCGATGCTTCCCAGAGCGGCCACACGCTCGGCAGGAAATCGATGTAGTCGCTGGCATGCACCTTCCTGGCGGCAGCGAGGTCCTGGATTTCCGGCGGCAGGATCGGACCGAGTTTTTCGCTCTCCACCCGCGCCCTGATGAACTCGGCGCGCGAAGGCTTTTCAAATGCGGGCACGATGGCGCCGGCGATCAATTCGACATTGCCGGAATGGCCGGCATGGAGAGGCGAAAAAACAGTCTTCATGAAATTGTTCCGTGGTGAGACGCGGCGACCCTAACCGTCCCGCATGGCCTTTCACAAGGCGCTGGGCCAACCAGCCATGGCTTGCTGGCCCGGCAGCCGGTCGTCTAGCCTGCCGGCAGCGCAACCGAACCGCGGGTAATCATGAGTTCAAATGCCGACCTGATCGTCACCAATGCCCGTGTGCTGACCATGGACGAAGGCAATCCGACGGCCGAGGCGGTGGCGATAAAGGACGGCAACATCCTGGCGGTTGGCGATCGCCGGACGATCGAGGGCGCGCTGAAAGGGCCGGCCACGAAGGTCATCGATGCGCAAGGCGGGTCGGTGGTGCCGGGCTTCATCGAGGCGCATATGCATCTTTTCGGCGGCGCGGCCGAACTCGACAATCTGCACCTTCAGGGCGTGCATGGCTTCGATGCGCTGAGCGACGCGATCCGCGCCTACGCGGCGGCACGGCCGAACGCCAAATTGCTGCTGGGGGCCGGCGTCGACTACACTATCCTTTCCAAGGAAGAGCCGGTCACCCGCCATCATCTCGATCGCATCATCGCCGACCGGCCGTTCGCCATGTCCGCTTCCGATCACCACACGATGTGGGCCAATACCAAGGCGCTGGAGCTGGCCGGCATCCTGCATGGTAAGCAACTCGGGCCCGGCAACGAGATCGTCATGGGCGCCGACGGCCTCGCGGCCGGCGAATTGCGCGAGGGCGAGGCGTTCGGGCCGATCCTCGAGCTTTCCGGGCAGAACCGCGTGCGGCTCGGCCTTGCGACAGGCGGCGAGCCCGACCCTTATCCTGCCGCCGCCGAAGTCGCTGCCGATCGCGACCTGATGCATCGCGGGCTGGAATGGTGCGCCCGCCACGGCATCACCTCGATCCAGAACATGGACGGCAATTTTTACCAGCTCCAGCTGCTAGCCGGGCTGGAACAGGAAGGGCGGCTGCTCTGCCGCACCAAGATACCTTTTCATTTCAAGAATTTCATGACGCTCGACATGCTGGAAAAAGCGTCGAGGATGGCCTCCGCCTACCGATCGGAATGGCTGTCGTCCGGCATGGTCAAGATGTTTTATGACGGCGTGCTGGAAGGCTGGACCGCGGTCATGGTCGATGACTATGCCGACCGGCCGGGCTGGCGCGGTGAGACGCTGTTCACGCCGGAGCATTTCGCCGAGGTGGCGCCGGAGGCCGACCGACGCGGCCTGCAGATCGCCGTGCATTCGATAGGCGACGGCGCGGTGCGCGCGGTCCTCGACGGTTACGAGGCGGCGCGGCGGAAGAACGGCAGGCGCGACAGCCGGCACCGCGTCGAGCACATCGAGGTTATCACCGGCGCCGACGTGCCACGCTTCGCCGAACTCGGCGTCATCGCCTCGATGCAGCCGCCGCACCCGCCCGGCGCCATGGACTTCCCGCTGGAACCGACGCTTTCGCGTATCGGCCGCGAAAGATGGCCGCTCAGCTATGCCTGGCGGACGCTGAAGCAGGCGGGCGCGCATGTCGTTTTCGCTTCCGACTGGCCGGTGTCGCGGGTCGACCCGATCCTGGGCATTCAGGCGGCGATGCTGCGCAAACCGTGGGCAGAAGGCGACCCCGACCAGAGCTTCTCGCTGATCGAGGCGCTTGCCGGCTACACGGTCGAAGGCGCCTATGCCGAATTCATGGAGCACCGTAAGGGCCGGCTGAAACCAGGCTATCTGGCCGATCTGGTGGTGCTGTCGGCCGATATCGAGGCAACTGAACCGGCTTCCTTGCACAAGGTGCATCCGGTCAGCACCATCTGCGGCGGCAAGATCACTTATCAGGTTTGATGATGGCGCTGACTGGGGCACGGAGCTTGCGTTTTGAACCGAGGCCCAGATGCATGGTTGCCAAGCCGACCGGCATATGCTGACAATCGAATGGGAACTGGATCCGCCATCAAGAGCGGACATGAAAATGGGGTAATGCGTGCCGGATCAACCGGGTAAGAGTGCAATCGAGGTCCGCGGCGTCCGCAAGGTGTTCGGTATCGGGGACGCACAAGTCGCCGCCCTCGACACGGTTTCGGTGTCGATCCGCGAGAACGAGTTCTTCACGCTGCTGGGGCCGTCGGGCTGCGGAAAGACGACGCTGCTGCGGCTGATCGCTGGCTTCGACTTCCCCAGCGAAGGCGAAATCCTGCTGCACGGCCAGGACATCGCGCCGCTGCCGCCGTTCAAGCGGCCGGTCAACACCGTCTTCCAGTCCTATGCGCTGTTCCCGCACATGACGGTGGCCGAGAATATCGGCTTCGGCCTTGAGATGCTGGGCAAGCCGAAGGCCGAAATCAAGGCGCGCGTCGCCGAGATGCTGAAGCTGGTCAAGATGGAGGCGCTGAGCGCCCGCCGCACCAGCCAGATCTCCGGCGGCCAGCAGCAGCGCGTGGCACTGGCGCGCGCGCTGGCGCCGCAGCCAAAAGTGCTGTTGCTCGACGAGCCATTGTCGGCGCTCGACTACAAGCTGCGCAAGGAAATGCAGATCGAACTGAAACGGCTGCAGCACCAGACCGGCATCACCTTCATCTTCGTCACCCACGACCAGGAAGAAGCGCTGACCATGTCGGACCGCATCGCGGTGATGTCAGCCGGCAAGATCCTGCAAGTCGGCACGCCCTGGGACATCTATGACAAGCCAGCCGAGCGCTTCGTCGCCGACTTCATCGGCGAAACCAATTTCCTGACCGCGGCCATCACCGGCATCGGCAACGGCAAGGCGCGCGCGACACTCAAATCCGGCGCGACGATCGACGCGACGGTGGCCGAGGGCTTCCAGCCGAAGGCGAATGCCACCCTGGTGGTCAGGCCGGAACACGCAAAGCTGACCGGCGGCAAGGGCGATCTTTCCGGAACCGTCGAAAACATCGTCTATTTCGGTACCGATACGCATATTCATGTCCAACTGGACAGCGGCGAAGCCTTCACCGTGCGCCAGCAGAACACGCGCAGCGCAGGCTGCGGTTTCGAGCGAGGCGACAAGGTCGGTGTCTCGATCGGCAACGACGCCGCGCAAGTGCTGAGGGATTGATGGCGAGCGCGGAAGAAGTCGCCAAGGCGGCCGAACGGCGCGATATCCGCGACCGCTGGCTGCTGTCGGCGCCGGCCCTGTTGATCATCTTCCTGGCAGCGACCGGCCCATTGCTGATCGTGCTGGTCTATTCGTTCCTGACACCCGGTCCTTATGGCGACGTGAAGTGGCAATTCTCGCCGGAGGCGTGGATCTCGGTGTTCATGGAACGCGACATCTTCGACGACACGCTGTCGCTCGCCGCTGCCCATGTCACCATCTTTTGGCGCTCTATCAAGCTTGCCATCGTGACCACACTCGCCACGTTGGTGCTTGGTTTTCCTACCGCCTATTTCATGGCAACGCGCAGCGAGAAGACGCGCGATCTCTGGCTTTTCCTGATCACCATTCCGTTCTGGACCAACCTGCTGATCCGTACCTTCGCCGTGCTGCAGATCATCCGCAACGAGGGTTTGATCAACACGGTGCTGCTCAAGCTCGGCATTATCTCCGCGCCGATCCAGATACTCTTCACCGACACGGCGATCCTTATCGGCATGGCCTATGTCTATCTGCCGCTGATGGTGCTGCCGATCTATGCCAGCATGGAGAAGCTCGATTTCCGGCTGGTCGAAGCCGGCTACGATCTTTATGCGACGCGCTTCCAGGTGCTCAGGCGCATCATTTTCCCGCTGGTCAAGCCCGGCGTCGTCGCTGGCTCGATCCTCGTCTTCATCCCGGCGCTGGGCGCCTATGTCACGCCGAGCCTATTGGGCGGCGGCAAGAACATGATGCTTTCCAACCTGATTGAATTGCAGTTCGGGCAAGGCCGCAACTGGCCGCTCGGCTCGGCGCTGTCGATCGCTGTGATGGTCATCGTCATGGTGGCGCTGCTTGCCTATGTGCGCAATGCCGGACAATCGGAGATGCGTCATGGCTAGCAGCTTCTCCATCAAGCATCAGTCCGGCTTCACCGCGATCGCCGCCACCTGCTTCGTCGTGCTTTATCTGCCGATCGTCGTGCTCGTCGTCTATGCCTTCAACGCCGCGACCTCGACGTCGGAATGGGGCGGCTTTTCGCTCAAATGGTTCCAGTCGGCGTGGCAGAACACGCAAGTCATAGACGCCACCTTGCGCTCCTTTGAGATCGGCGCCACGGCGGCGATCCTGGCCACCGTCTTCGCCACCATGGCGGCGCTCGCTACCACGCGCACGCCGCCCTATCCCGGCCTGACCTTCAAATATGCCGCCATCAACCAGCCTTTGATGGTGCCCGAGATCGTCACTGGCGTGGCGTTGCTGATCTTTTTTTCGCGCATAAAGATATTCACCGGCTATTCGGGGCTCGGCTATCTGATCGCCGCGCATACGGCGTTTTGCATTCCCTTTGCCTATCTGCCGATCCGGGCGCGGCTGGAGAACATGGACCTGACGCTGGAGCGCGCCGCCGCCGATCTCTACGCGACGCCGTGGCAGACGTTCAGGCGCATCACGTTGCCGCTGCTGTGGCCCGGCATTCTGGCGGGACTGATGTTGGCCTTCGTCATCTCGCTCGACGATGTTGTCATCACCGAGTTCGTGAAATCGGGCGGCCAGGACACGCTGCCGACCTACATGCTTGGCCAGATACGTCGAGGGATAACGCCGGAGATCAACGCGATATCGACCGTGTTCCTGCTCTTGTCGGTCGCCATCGTGACGTTGTTTTTCTTCATCAGCAGGAAACGGGACTAGACATGAAAATGGGAGCTAAGACCATGAACTGGAAGACCACGGCGACCGCCATCGGGCTGGCGCTGCTCGCCTCGACGAGCCTTGCTCGCGCCGACGGTGAGCTCAACATCTACAATTGGGGCAACTACACCAGCCCCGATGTGATCAAAAAGTTCGAGCAGAAATACAACGTCAAGGTGACCATCACCGATTACGATTCGAACGATACGGCGCTGGCCAAAGTTCGCCAGGGCGGCACCGGCTTCGACATCGCGGTGCCTTCGCAAACCTTCGTGCCGATCTGGATCAAGGAAGGCCTCGTGCAGGAGACCGATCCCGGCAAGATGGAGAACTTCAAGAACGTGGCGCCAGAATGGGCCAATCCCGATTTCGATCCCGGCCGCAAATATTCCGTGCCGTGGGCCTGGGGCACGGTGGGCATCGTGGTGAACACCGATGTCTACAAGGGGCCGTCGGACAGTTGGGGCATCATCTTCAACACACCAGACGAATTGAAGGGCAAGGTCAACGTCGTGCCGGAAATGAACGACGTCATGTTCGCGGCGACCAAATATGTCGGCGGCGCGCAATGCGCCAGCGACAAGGAAACGCTGAAGAAGGTGCGTGACACGCTGGTTGCTGCCAAGCCGAACTGGATCGCGATGGAATACAATACCATCGAGAAAATGGGCGCCGGCGATTTCAAGGCAACCAGCGACTGGAACGGCTCAGCCCTGCGCCAGCGGCTGGCGAATCCCAAGATCCACTATTTCTATCCCAAGGAAGGTTTTGGCCTCTGGAGCGACAATGTCATGGTCCTGAAGGACGCAAAGAATGTCGAGAACGCCAAGCTGTTCCAGAACTTCATCATGGATCCGGAAAACGCCGCCGGCCTGTCCGCCTTCCACCGCTACGCCAACGGCATTGCCGGTTCCGACAAGTACATGCCAGCCGATATGAAGGATGCGCCGGAAGTCATCATCCCGGAAGACGTCAAGGCGCATGGCGAGCTGCAAAAATTGTGTTCAGAGGAAGTGCAGGCCATCTACAGCAAGATCTGGACCGAACTGCAGAAGTAATCCACATCCGGACGAAACCCGGCGGCAATTGCCGCCGGGCCTTTTCCCGGCGATCGGACTGCCTATGATTTCTTATCGCAACAGCGAACCGGCGCCGCCGATCATGCAGGGTTCGCCGCCGCGGATGGTGCCGCCGAAGCTCGAATGGGACCGGCCGCCATGGAACCGCTGGGCGTTCCAGCATATTCGCGAAATCCTGCCGACCGTCGAGGTCTGGCGCGGCAATGGCCATCGCCACAGGCTGGAGCGAGCCGAGGTCGATCTCGACGTGCTGCCGGTGGGCGACAGCATGGGGCAGCCGACGACGCTGGCTGGACTGCTTGACGAGACTTACACCGACGGCTTCCTGGTGCTGAAGCGCGGCAAGGTCGCCTATGAGCGCTACTTCAACGGCATGACCGAGCGCACGCTGCATCTGTCCCAGTCGATGGCGAAGTCGGTCACCGCATCGGTGTTCGGCATACTGGTCGGACGCGGACTGATCGATCCGGGTTTGCCGGTGACCACCTATCTGCCGGAGCTGGAAGCGACCGGCTGGGAGGGCGCCAGCGTGCAGCATGTGCTCGACATGACGAGCGGGGTGCGCTTTTCCGAGGAATACACCGACCCCTATTCCGACATCGGCCAGGTCGATGTCGCCACCGGCTGGAAGCCGGTGCCGCCGGACTGCGATCCGGAATTGCGCTGGCCATCGCATATGTTCGAACTGATCCTGGGGCTCAAGGAAAAGAGCCGGCCGCACGGCGCTGCCTTCGAATACCGCTCGATCGAGACCGACGTGCTTGCCTTCATCATGGAACGGGTGAGCGGCAAACGGCTGGCGCAGCTGGTTTCGGAAGAGCTCTGGCAAAAGCTCGGCGCGGATGAAAGTGCCTGCTTCACCGTAGACAGCGCCGGCTATGCGGTTGCCGATGGCGGCTTCAACGCCACGCTGCGCGATTATGGCCGCTTCGGCCAGCTGATCCTCGGCAATGGTGGCGGCATCGTGCCGGCCGACTGGATCGAGGCGACGCGCAATGGCAGGCATGGGCCGGATTTCAGTCCCAGCCTGCCGGAAGGCAGCTATCGCAACCAGTTCTGGATCGAGGATCCGCGCTCGCGGGCGCTGATGTGCCGTGGCGTGTTCGGACAGCTGATCCACATCGACTGGGATACGAAAATGGTCGTGGTCAAGCTTTCGAGCTATCCGGATTTCACCAACGTCGCCTATTCTGTGGCGACGCTGCAAGCGGTGCACGCCATCGCCGCAGCGCTCGCCTGAAACTCGGCCAAAAGATCCTGAAGGAACGCTATGACCGGCAAGACCGCGTTTGAGACCAGGTATGGCTTTGCCCGAAACCAAGTGCTGCTCGGCAATTGGCGGGAAAGCCCGTTCAGCCGGTGGTCGTTCCAGAATGTCGGCGAGCTGGTGCCGAGCGCTGCCGTGACGGCAAGGCCGGGCAGCAGCGAGGCGCCGGCGCAGGATTTCGGCGGGCTACTTGGCGAAAAGGTCGCCCTTGCAGGCGGCGCGGAGACTGTCGCGGCGTTTCTCGCGCGCTCCGATACCGACGCGCTGACGATCATGAAAGCCGGCAAATTCGTCGGCGACTGGTTCGCACCGCATATGGAGTTCGGTTCACGCCACATCGTCTTTTCGATCAGCAAGTCGCTGACCGCCATTGTTGCCGGCATATTGGAAGGCGAGGGGATTTTCGATCCGCAGGCTCCGGTAAGCCGCTACCTGCCCGAAGCCCCCGGCTCGGCCTATGGCGATGCACGTGTGCGGCACGTGCTCGACATGAGTGTCAGCCTCGATTTCGAAGAGGCCTATCTCGATCCGGACAGCGCCTTCGCCCGCTATCGCCGTGCAATGCTGTGGAATCCAGGCGGGGGCACCGAGGGCCTGGCCACTTTCCTCACGACGCTGCAGAGCCTGACCGAGCCGCATGGCCGGACGTTCCGCTACCTTTCGCCCAATTCCGACCTGCTCGGCATCCTGCTCGAACGCGCGTCTGGCCAGCGTTTCGCCGATCTGATGCGCGAGAAATTATGGGAGCCGCTCGGCGCCGTCGGCGACGCCTCGGTGACAGTCGACATGGAAGGCACGGCGCGTACCGCCGGCGGCATTTCGGTGACACCGCGCGACCTTGCGCGCGTCGGCGAGATGATGCGGCAAGGTGGCGTGGCCAATGGCCGCCGCGTCGTGCCGGAAGCCTGGATGCGCGACACGACCGAAACCGGCGGTGACGCCGAGGCATGGCGGCGCGGCACGATGGCGTCCCTGTTTCCGCGTGGCCGCTATCGCAACAAATGGTACCAGACGGGCGCGGCAAGCGGCGCCTTCTGCGGCATCGGCATTCACGGCCAGTGGCTTTACGTCAATCCGATGGCTGAAATTGTCATCGCAAAGATGTCGTCGCAGCCGGTACCGGTCGACGATCCGCTCGATCTGGATTTGATTTCTTTCTTCGAGGCGCTGAGCCGGATGGTCTGATCCGATCTGTACCGCTCATGCAGCTTTCCTGTGGACCTTTCAGCGGGTTGAAAACGCTGCGGTTGGCGCAGCGGGCGTCTCCGCCTATGGTCGCTGCTCTTTTCGACCAACGACAGGTAGGACATGGCATCCGACATCAAGCGCATCGCAATCATCATAGCCGCCGAAATCGGCGCGCGGCCCGAACAGGCTGCGGCGGCGATCGGTTTGCTGGACGACGGCGCGACAGTGCCCTTCGTGGCGCGCTACCGCAAGGAGGTCACCGGCGGCCTCGACGACACGCAGCTGCGCGATCTTGCCGAGCGGCTCGCCTATCTGCGCGAACTCGACGCGCGCCGCGACACCATCCTTGGTTCGATCCGCGAGCAGGGCAAGCTAACCGAGGGGCTTGAAGCGAAAATCGCTGCTGCCGTGACCAAGGCGGAACTCGAAGATATCTACCTGCCTTACAAGCCGAAGCGCCGGACCAAGGCCGAGATCGCGCGCGAGCGTGGGCTGGGCCCGCTGGCGGAAGCTATTCTCGCCGACCGTGCGGCCACGCCCGCCGAGCTGGCGCTGGCCTACATCAGCGAAGGCGTGGCAGACGCCAAGGCAGCGCTCGAGGGTGCGCGCGACATCCTGTCCGAGCAGTTCGCCGAGAATGCCGACCTGGTCGGCAGATTGCGGACTTATATGAAGGAACGCGCATTCCTGCGGTCGCGCGTCGTCGACGGCAAGCAGGAGGCCGGCGCCAAATTTTCGGACTATTTCGACCATGTAGAGCGCTGGGCCAACGTGCCGAGCCATCGCGCGCTGGCCATGCTGCGCGGCCGCAACGAGGAGGTTCTGTCGCTCGACATCGAGGTCGATGCCGACGATGCCTCGCCGGTGAAGCCGGTCGAGCGGATGATTGCCGATGCTTATGCCATCGGCCGCCAGTTGCCGGGAGACCGCTGGCTGATGGAAGTAGCCAGCTGGACCTGGCGCATAAAGCTGTCGCTGCACCTGACGCTCGATCTGATGCGGGACTTGCGTGAACGGGCCGAGGAAGAAGCGATCCATGTCTTCGCCCGCAATCTCAAGGATTTGCTGCTTGCCGCCCCTGCCGGCTCACGGCCGACGATGGGCCTCGATCCGGGCATTCGCACCGGCGTCAAGGTGGCGGTGGTGGACGGCACCGGCAAGCTGCTGGCGACGACGACGGTCTATCCGTTCCCGCCGAAGAATGATGTCCGCGGCACGCAGGCCGAACTGGCCAAGCTCATCCGGCTGCATAAAGTCGAGCTGATCTCGATCGGCAACGGCACCGGCAGCCGCGAGACTGAAAGGCTGGTGGCCGACATGCTGGCTGACATGCCTGCCGGGTCCGGGCCGAAGCCGCTCAAGGTGATCGTCAGCGAAGCCGGTGCCTCGGTCTATTCCGCCTCGGCAACGGCGGCGGCGGAATTTCCCGGCCTCGACGTGTCGCTGCGCGGGGCGGTGTCGATCGCCCGGCGCCTGCAGGATCCGCTCGCCGAACTGGTCAAGATCGAGCCGAAGTCGATCGGCGTCGGCCAGTATCAGCACGACGTCGATCAGTACCGCCTCGGCCGCTCGCTGGAAGCGGTGGTCGAGGATGCGGTCAACGCCGTCGGCGTCGACCTCAACACGGCGTCAGCGCCGCTTCTGGCGCGGGTTTCGGGTCTCGGCGCATCGCTGGCCGAGGCGATCGTTGCGCACCGGGACGCGACCGGCCCGTTCGCAAACCGCCGCGAGCTGTTGAAGGTCTCCCGCCTTGGACCCCGCGCGTTCGAGCAATGCGCCGGCTTCCTGCGCATTCCCGACGGCAGCGAGCCGCTCGATGCCTCCGCCGTGCATCCGGAAGCCTATGGCGTGGCCAAGAAGATCGTTGCGGCCTGCGGGCGCGACGTTCGCTCTCTGATGGGCGACAGCGCCGCACTCAAGGCGCTCGATCCGCGCGTCTTCGTCGATGAGCGCTTCGGCCTGCCGACGGTGCGCGACATCCTGGCGGAGCTGGAAAAGCCCGGCCGCGATCCGCGCCCCGGCTTCAAGACCGCGACCTTTGCCGATGGCATCGACGACATCAAGGATCTGAAGCCCGGCATGCAGCTTGAAGGCACCGTCACCAATGTCGCGGCCTTCGGTGCCTTCGTCGATATCGGCGTGCACCAGGACGGATTGGTGCACGTCTCGCAACTGGCTGATCGGTTCATCAAGGACGCGCATGAGGTGGTCAAGGCCGGCGACGTGGTCAAGGTGCGTGTCGTCGACGTCGATATCAAGCGCAAGCGCATCGGCCTGTCGATGCGCAAGGATGGCGACGGTGGCGCACCGAAGCCACGCGACAATGGCAGCAGGCCGGTGCCGCGCGCGCCGGCGCCCCAACGCCAGTCGGAGCGGCCGGCGCAGCAGGGCGCGTTCGGCGCCGCGTTGGCCGATGCGTTGAAGCGGAAATAATTCGCGAGCCGGGCTGTGGCAGGTCAGACGGCGGCGCTCGACATTGATGATCCATCACCAATGCTCATGGATCGGCGAAGCTATTTCGTTTGATTTTTTCAGGACGGGAGCCGATAAGCCGCGCGTTTCAAGATTTCTGTTTCGATGCATGTCGTTATCTCCAGGCTGCCGAACACCCTCGGGTCAGGCCCGCGGGCAAGCTTTGGGCGACATGCACGAGTTTGGGAGACCGAGAGCCATGGCCGCCGACAAGAACGCATTCGTCTGGGATGATCCTTTCCTGATCGAGGACCAGCTTTCGGAGGACGAGCGCATGGTGCGCGATGGCGCCGCGGCGTTTGCCGCCGACAAGCTCGCTCCGAAGATCGAGGAAGCCTACCTCGAGGAAAAGACCGACGCCGGGATCTTTCGCGAAATGGGCGAGGCGGGTCTGCTCGGCATCACCATCCCCGAGGAATATGGCGGGCTCGGCGCCAACTACGTCACCTACGGGCTGGTCGCGCGGGAAGTGGAGCGGATCGATTCCGGCTATCGGTCGATGATGAGCGTGCAGTCGTCGCTGGTGATGTATCCGATCCATGCCTATGGCTCGGAAGAACAACGCAGGAAATACCTGCCGAAGCTGGCGTCGGGCGAATGGATCGGCTGCTTTGGCTTGACCGAACCTGATGCCGGTTCCGACCCGGGCGGCATGAAGACGCGGGCCGAGAAGACCGCGAACGGCTACAGGATCTCCGGCTCGAAAATGTGGATTTCCAACGCGCCGATCGCCGACATTTTCGTCGTTTGGGCAAAGTTGTCCGACGAAAGTGGGGGCGCGCATGACAACCAGATTCGCGGCTTTGTCCTGGAAAAGGGCATGAACGGGCTGTCGGCGCCGAAGATCGGCGGCAAGCTGTCGCTTCGCGCGTCGATCACCGGCGAAGTGGTGATGGAAGGCGTCGAGGTCGGCGAGGACGCGCTGCTGCCCAATGTCTCGGGTCTCAAAGGACCGTTCGGCTGCCTCAACCGGGCGCGCTACGGCATCTCCTGGGGTGCGATGGGCGCGGCGGAGGATTGCTGGCACCGTGCTCGCCAGTATGGCCTCGACCGCAAGCAGTTCGGCAAGCCGCTGGCCGGCACGCAGCTTTTCCAGAAGAAGCTCGCCGACATGCAGACCGAGATCGCGCTCGGCCTGCAGGGCAGCCTGCGCGTCGGGCGGCTTATGGACGAAGGCAAGATGGCGCCGGAGATGATCTCGCTGGTCAAGCGCAACAATTGCGGCAAGGCGCTCGACATCGCCCGCCAAGCCCGCGACATGCATGGCGGCAACGGCATCCAGATCGGCTACCACGTCATGCGCCACGCGCAGAACCTGGAGACGGTCAACACCTATGAGGGCACGCATGACGTGCATGCGCTGATCCTCGGACGGGCGCAGACCGGGTTGCAGGCGTTCTTTTAGCATCGGCAGGGGTCCTCCGCTTCCAGGGGGCCATTGCCTGGCATCTCCCCCGCAAGGCGGGCGATCGGCAGCTTTCGTCGGCGGTGCCACATTTTGTTCTTGCTTTGTGCCGGCAGCTATGCTACTAATTTGGATATGGTGCTAATTGGCTCCAACGACCCGCCCGCCGAGGCGGGTTTTTCTTTTCCGCTGTTTTCGACGAAGCATCGCGTGTGCTGCCGATCATCGATATCGGCGGGAAGCGCCCGGTGCTGGACCCGCCGCACCTCGGCCCAGCACCGTTGCAACGTCATGCCGCCACGCGGAATCCCAAGGTCGGCGCTCCGTTTCGTGAAGCTATGAAAGCTTCTTAATTTAGGTGCAGCGCAACATCTCTGCTTGGAGAATGCTCAGCATTCGTGTCAGGGTTCAGCGAACTCCTTTTGAAACGCCGACCTCAGGGGCACCATGGCAATTCTGGCAGCCGTCTATCACCTGACCCACTACAAATACGACAGGCCGGTCGTCTTGGGCCCGCAAGTCATAAGGTTGCAGCCTGCGCCGCATTCCCGCACGAAAGTGCTCAGCCATTCGCTGAAGGTCGGGCCGGCAAATCACTTCGTCAATTTGCAGCAGGATCCCTACGGCAATTTCCTTGCCCGCTTCGTCTTCCCCGAGCCGGTGACGGAACTGAAGATCGAGGTCGATCTCGTTGCCGACATGACAGTCTACAATCCGTTCGATTTCTTCGTCGAGCCCTCGGCCGAGACGTTTCCGTTCGAATACCCCGAAGAGATCAGGGACGATCTGACCATCTACCGGACGCCGGAACCGGCGGGGCCGCTGTTGGAGGCATTCCTCAAAACCCTCGACCGCAGCCCGACCAACACCGTCAATTTTGTCGTCGACCTCAATGCGAGGCTGCAGCGCGAGATCGCCTATATCGTGCGCATGGAAACCGGCGTCTTCTCGCCCGAGGAAACGCTGGCCGCCGGCAAGGGGTCGTGCCGGGATTCCAGCTGGCTCCTGGTGCAGATACTGAGGAACCTCGGCATCGCTGCGCGCTTCGTTTCCGGCTACCTGATCCAGCTGAAGCCCGACCTCGTCGCGCTTGACGGACCGCCCGGCACCGCAGTCGACTTCACCGATCTCCATGCCTGGTGCGAGGTGTATCTGCCGGGCGCCGGCTGGATCGGCTTCGACCCGACCTCCGGCCTGCTCACCGGCGAAAGCCATGTGCCTCTCGCGGCAACGCCGCATTTCCGCAATGCCGCGCCGATCTCCGGCATGGCGAGCTTCGCCAATGTCGAGTTCGGCTTCGACATGCGGGTCGACCGCATCGCCGAGCATCCGCGCATTACCAAGCCGTTTTCCGACGAAAGCTGGCAGGCGCTCGATGCGCTGGGCAACCAGGTTGACGCCGCGCTTGATGCCGGCGACGTGCGGCTGACCATGGGCGGCGAGCCGACCTTCGTCTCGATCGACGATTTCGAGGCTGCAGAGTGGAACACCGCCGCCGTCGGGCCAACCAAACGCGAAAAGGCCGATGCGCTGATCCGCCGGCTGCGCGAGCGCTTCGCGCCGGGCGGCTTCCTGCATTACGGACAGGGCAAATGGTATCCCGGCGAAAGCCTGCCGCGCTGGACCTTCTCGCTCTACTGGCGCACCGACGGCGAGCCGGTGTGGAGCGACCCGTCGCTGATCGCGCATGAAAAGAGCGAGGCGGATGTCGGACCGATGCAGGCCGAGAGCCTGCTGACCGCGATTGCCGACGAACTCGGCATCGACAAGACGATGGTCAGCGAAGCCTATGAGGACCCCGCCGAATGGCTGCTCAAGGAAGGCAAGCTGCCTGACAACGTCGATCCTTCCAATTCGAAGCTGGAGGACCCGGAGGAGCGCAGCCGCATGGCGCGGGTGTTCGAACGCGGGCTGACCAAGCCGTCGGGCTATGTGCTGCCTGTCCAGCGCTGGAACAGCCAGGCGTCAGGACCGCGCTGGCGCTCGGAGAAGTGGAAGACGCGGCGCGGCAGGCTGTTCCTGGTGCCGGGAGATTCACCGGTAGGTTACCGCCTGCCGCTCGGCACGCTGCCTTACGTGCCGCCGGCGCAGTTCCCCTACATCGTGCCGGTCGACCCATCGCTGCCGCGCGGACCATTGCCGGCGCGTGAGGCGATCTTGCCCGATTCTGCTTCTTCGCCTGCGTCGGCCGAACTTGAAGGCGCCGACGAAATGGCGCGACGCCAGCAGGCCGTTTCCTTCACGGCCGTTACCGGCCAGCAGGACCGCGTCGAACAGGAGATCACCGAGATCGGCGGCGCCGTGCGCACGGCACTTTCGGCCGAGCCGCGCGACGGACGGCTTTGTGTGTTCATGCCGCCTGTCGAGGCGCTGGAGGACTATCTCGAACTGGTCGCGGCGGCGGAGAACGCGGCAAAGGCTATTGGCCTGCCTGTGCATATCGAGGGTTACGGCCCGCCGCACGATCCGCGCCTCAACGTCATCCGTGTGGCACCCGATCCCGGCGTCATCGAAGTCAATATCCACCCCGCCGCGAATTGGCAGGATTGCGTGGCGACGACCACGGCGATCTACGAGGAGGCGCGGCAGACGCGGCTTGGCGCCGACAAGTTCATGATCGATGGCCGCCATACCGGCACCGGCGGCGGCAACCACGTTGTCGTCGGCGGCGCAACGCCCAATGACAGTCCGTTCCTGCGCCGCCCCGACCTGTTGAAAAGCCTGGTGCTGCAGTGGCAGCGGCATCCGTCGCTGTCCTATCTGTTCTCCGGCCTGTTCATCGGCCCGACCAGCCAGGCGCCGCGCTTCGACGAGGCACGCCACGATTCGCTCTACGAACTCGAAATCGCGATGGCGCAGGTGCCGCATCCGGACAAGGGCGCGGCACCGCTGCCGTGGCTGGTCGACCGGCTGTTCCGCAACCTTCTGACCGACGTGACCGGCAATACCCATCGCTCGGAAATCTGCATCGACAAGCTATTTTCGCCGGACGGGCCGACCGGCCGGCTCGGGCTGGTCGAATTCCGCGGCTTCGAGATGCCGCCCAACGCGCGCATGAGCCTGGCGCAGCAATTGCTGGTGCGCGCCATCATCGCTCGGGCCTGGAAGAACCCGCTCGACGGCCGCTTCGTGCGCTGGGGCACCTCGCTGCACGACCGTTTCATGCTGCCGCATTATGTCTGGGCTGACTTTCTCGATGTGCTGGACGACCTCAAGCTGAACGGCTTTGCATTCCGTCCGGAATGGTTCGACGCCCAGCTCGAATTCCGCTTCCCGTTCTGCGGCGAGGTCCAGCATGCCGGTATCAAGCTGGAGCTCAGGCAGGCGCTGGAGCCGTGGCATGTGATGGGCGAGCAAGGCGCGATCGGCGGCACCGTGCGCTTTGTCGATTCCTCCGTCGAGCGGCTGCAGGTGAAGACCGAGGGGCTCAACCCGGAGCGTCACGCGGTCGTCTGCAACGGCCGCCTGGTGCCGATGAAGGTGACCGACAACCGCGAGATCGCGGTGGCCGGCGTGCGCTTCAAGGCCTGGCAGCCGGCGTCGGGCCTGCATCCGGCGCTGCCGGTCAACACGCCGCTGGTCTTCGACATCTATGACCGCTGGTCGGGCCGCGCGGTCGGCGGCTGCGTCTACCACGTCGCGCATCCCGGCGGGCGCAGCTACGACACGTTCCCCGTCAACGGCAACGAAGCGGAGGCGCGGCGGCTCGCCCGCTTCGAGCCGCGTGGCCATACGCCGTCCAGCTATGTGCTGCGCAACGAAGAAGGCTCTGAAGATTTCCCGATGACCCTTGACCTTCGGCGACCGCAAAGACTCTGATCAGCCATGGCGAAGGGGAATCACAAAAGGCTGCGCAGCAAGCCGCAGACCCACAGTCTGCTGGAGCACTACCAGCCGATCGACGGCGTCGTCGACGAGATGGTCGATGCGTCGGGCAATCCGCGGCCGGCCTGGCGGCACTTCATCGAGGCGCTGGAGGACCTGGGGCCGGAAAAGCTTGCCCAGCGCTTCGCCCGCGCCGACCAATACCTCCGCGACGCCGGCGTCTACTACCGAGTCTATGACAAGGCCGGCGCCAACGAGCGGGAATGGCCGCTGGCACATGTGCCGCTGCTGATCGAGGAGCAGGAATGGGCTGAGATCAGCGCCGGCCTGGTCCAGCGCGCCGATCTGTTCGAGGAGACCATCGCCGACATTTACGGGCCGAACCGGCTGGTCGAGAAAGGCATTCTGCCGGCCGGATTGATCGCGGCCAGCCCGGAATATTTGCGGCCGGTCGTCGGCACCAGGCCGGCCAGCGGCCATTTCCTGCATTTCTGCGCCTTCGAGCTCGGTCGTGGCCCGGACGGCCGCTGGTGGGTGCTTGGCGACCGCACACAGGCCCCATCTGGCGCCGGCTTCGCACTGGAAAACCGCGTCGCCACCACCAGGGCGCTGTCCGACATCTACGGCGAAATGCATGTGCACCGCCTGGCCGGCTTCTTCCGCCGTTTTCGCGATGCGCTGATCGGCATGGCCAAGCAAGCCGGTGGCCGTGTCGCCATCCTGACGCCGGGACCGCTGAACGAAACCTATTACGAACATGCCTATATCGCCCGCTATCTCGGCATCATGCTGCTCGAGGGCGAGGACCTGACCGTCTCGGGCGGCAGGCTGATGGTGCGCACGGTTTCGGGGCTGATGCCGGTGAGCGTCTTGTGGCGGCGGCTCGACGCCGCCTTCGCCGATCCGCTCGAACTGCGGCCGGACTCGCAGATCGGCACGCCGGGGCTGGTCGAAGCGGTCCGGCAGGGGGCGGTTTCGGCCGTCAACGCGCTGGGCTCCGGCCTGATGGAGACACGCGCGCTGCTCGCCTTCCTGCCGAAGATTTCGCGCGCCCTGCGCAACGAGGAACTGCTGCTGCCGACCGTGGCGACGTGGTGGTGCGGGCAGGAGGCGGAGCGCGAGCATGTGCTCGCCAATATCGATAGCATGGTGATCGGTCCGGCGCTGTCGACGCGGCTCGCCTTCGAGGATGACGGCTCGACCAAGCTCGGGTCAGCGCTGTCGGTCGAGGAGCGGGCCGAACTCGTCGCCCGGATCGAACGGGACGGCGGCGACTTCGTCGGCCAGGAAGCGGTGACGCTGTCGACCACCCCGGTCTATGTCGGCGGCTGGCTGGAGCCGCGGCCGGCAAGCCTGCGCGTCTATCTGGCGCGGACGCCCGAAGGCTGGACCGTGATGCCGGGCGGTTTTGCCCGTGTCGGCTTTTCGCTCGACCCGACGGCCATCGCCATGCAGCGTGGCGGCCAGGCGGCGGATGTCTGGGTGGTCAGCGACAGGCCGGTGGAGCGCGAGACGCTGCTGCCGCAGGAGCACGACAGCTTTACCCGAACCTTGCCAGGCAGCCTGCCCAGCCGCGCGGCGGAAAACCTGACATGGCTTGGGCGCTATATCGAGCGGTCGGAAGACACGGTGCGCATCCTGCGCGCCTACCATGTGCGGCTGGCCGAGACATCCGATCCCGAGATGCCGCTGCTCGCCGATATCAGGGACCATCTCGCGCCGTTCGGCATCGACGTCGAGACGGCAATCCCATTGGGGCTCATCAGCACCCTGGACAGCGCCGTCTACAGTGCCGGACAGATCCGAGACCGTTTCTCGCCGGATGGCTGGCTGGCATTGAAGGATCTGTCGAAGACCATCCATCAATTTGCCGCCACTGTGGCGCCGGGCGATGACGCGACAAGGGCAATGACGGTGATCCTGCGCAAGCTGGCCGGGTTTTCCGGCCTGCTGCACGAGAACATGTACCGCTTTGCCGGCTGGCGTTTCCTCGAAATCGGCCGCAGGCTCGAACGCGGCATCCAGATCGCCCGCACGCTCGCCCGGCTGACCAGAGCCCAGGCGCCTGAAGGCGCACTCGACATGATGCTGGAGATCGGCGACAGCGTCATGACGCACCGTCGGCAATATCCGGTGCAGGCGGGGCGGCGCACGGTGGTCGACCTTCTGGCGCTCGATCCGCTCAACCCGCGCTCGATCCTTTTCCAGCTCGAACGGCTGAAGGCCGAAATCGCGCTGCTGCCCTCCGTCGGGGCTGAAGGCCATATGTCGCCGGCGGCCAAGGAAATTCTGCAGCTCAACACGTCGATCGCCATCAAGGAGCCCTCGGACATGACGGCCGAGGCCCTCGGCGATCTCGCCAATGAAATCGGCGGGCTCTACAACAGCCTCGCCAAAGCCTATTTCGGGTAGAGACAGCATGCTCTATGACATCAGGCTTCACCTGCGTTACGACTATGATGCGGCGGCCGGTGGCGGCCGCCATCAGGTGCGCGTGCTGCCGCCGACCATCCCTGGCGTGCAGCGCGTCGTCGCCGCTTCACTGTCTTTTGTGCCGGCGCCCAGCGAACGCTCCGACTTTTCCGACTTTTTCGGCAACAGTGTCACCTCGATCGCCTTTCGTGACGCGCATGATGCGCTCGACATCAGGATGAGCGCGCGTGTTTCAGTGTCGCGGCCGGAGCCCGGGCTCGACGTATCGCCGGACATACGCCGGCTGAGGGAAGAACTCGGCGCCGTGCACTCGCTGGCGCCGGCGTCGCCGCATCACTTTCTGGCCACCAGCGATCATGCCGGCATCGACCCGGCAATCACTGCCTATGCGAAAGACAGTGCCGGCAGTTCGACAGTCGGCACGGCCATGGCTCTGTGCAACCGCATTCACCGCGATTTCACCTATGACGGCGAGGCGACCACCGTGCAGACGCGGGCCAGCGACGCCTTCGGCCTGAAGCGCGGCGTCTGCCAGGATTTTTCCCACATCATGATCGCCGGCCTGCGCGGCCTCGGCATTCCTGCCGGCTATGTCAGCGGGTTCCTGCGCACCATCCCGCCGCGCGGAAAGCCGCGGCTCGAAGGCGCCGACGCCATGCATGCCTGGGTCAAGGTGTGGTGCGGACGCGATGCCGGCTGGCAGGAATTCGATCCGACCAATGGCATGCGGGCAAGCAACGACCATATCACGGTCGGCTACGGCCGCGACTACTCCGATGTGGCGCCGATCGTCGGCGTGTTGAAAACCACGGGCGGGCAGGTCGGCGAACAGGCGGTCGACGTCATACCGGTCGTGCTCGAAAAGGCGTGATGACGCATGTCTTCGTTGCACGGCGACGTCGATAGGCTGTTCTGGAACCAAGAGATCAAGAGGCGGTGGAACCCGCAGCCGGCAAGCGGCTTATCTACGGAAATTCCGTGGAGAGGACATGCTCGACAAATCCGAGTCGTCGTCTGGCCGATCGGCTGTGAGGAAAGCTGCACCAAAGAACGGGGTGCCGCGGAACGGGGCGCTGGAGAATGGCGCGCAAGCCTCGGCCGTTCGGGCCTCGCTCAATTATGTCACCGACACTGAACCCGGTATTCGCCGGCTGCGTTCGGGCAAGGGGTTCTCGTACAAAGGACCCGACGGGCGGATTGTCGACGGGGAGGCGCTGGCACGCATCAAGGCGCTCGCCATCCCCCCGGCCTGGACGGACGTCTGGATCTCGCCGGATTCCGATGGTCATATCCAGGCGACCGGTAGGGACCAGCGTGGACGCAAACAATACCGCTATCACCCGCACTGGGCGGAGGAGCGTGACGGCGTCAAATATTCGAGCCTGGTCGCCTTCGCCGAGAGCCTGCCCGAACTGCGGCGGCAGATCGACGTCGATTTGCGCCGTCACGGCCTGCCGCTGGAACGCGTCGTTTCGGCTATCGTCTGGCTGCTCGACAACACGATGATCCGTGTCGGCAATGCCGCCTACGCGCGCGACAATAAGAGTTTTGGGTTGACCACGCTGCGCGACCGCCATGTCGACATCAAGGGCTCGAGCCTGCGCTTCGCCTTCATCGGCAAATCCGGCAAGGAATGGAGATTGAAGCTTGTCGATCGCCGGATTGCCAAGGTCGTGCGTGGAGCGCAGGACCTGCCGGGGCAGAAGTTGTTCCAGTATCTCGACGAGGAGGGAAACAGGCGTCCGGTGCGCTCAGACGACGTCAACCGCTATATCAGGGAACACGCCGGAGCGGAGTTCAGTTCCAAGCACTTCAGAACCTGGGGTGGCACCATTCATGCCGCGTCGCTGTTTGCCCAAACCGAACGTCCCGAAAGCCAGGCGCAGCAAAAGCGGGTGATGAACAATGTCATCGACAAGGTTGCCGAGCGGCTTGGCAACACACGCGCGGTCTGTCGCCAATGCTATATTCATCCGGAGGTCTTCCGCGCCTGGTCCGAAGGACGGCTGCTCGACGAAATGGCGGATGCCAACAAAGGCAAGCGCTCGGTCGCCGGGCTAGACGACGAGGAGGCCCTGGTCTTGAGATGGCTGAAGGCGAGAGAAAGCTGACGTCGGACCGCGGCGTATTTTTTTGTCGACGCCATGTCGGCATCGGTCCTAGTGTTTCGTCCTTTGAGAAAAGGACGAACCATGCTCTACGCGATCCTCTGCTATGCCTCTGAAGACGTCGTCTGCTCCTGGAGCAAGGAGCAGGACGATGCCGTCATGGAAAAACTTCTGGGTGTGCAGGAAAAATATGCCCAGGCGGGCCGCCTTGGCCCGGTGGCGCGGCTCTTGCCGACGACCGCGGCGACGACGCTGAGGAAGGTCAAGGGCGAATCGATCGTCATCGACGGCCCGTTTGCCGAAACCAAGGAACAGTTCCTCGGCTTCTACACGCTCGAATGCGCCGACCTCGATGAGGCGGTCGACTTCGCGCGTGAGCTTTCCGAGGTCAACCCGAGCGGCGGCTCCTATGAAATCCGGCCGGTCTCGCTCTTCAATCCCGCCAAGGTTTCCGCATGACCGAACTCGCCTGGATCAGCACGGCAATCAGCACCGCTCGCCCGCAGGTGATGGGGGCATTGCTGCGCTACTTCCGCGACCTCGACGCGGCGGAGGAAGCATTCCAGGACGCCTGCCTGAGGGCACTGAACAACTGGCCGAAAAACGGCCCGCCGCGCGATCCGGCAGCCTGGCTGATCTTCGTCGGCCGCAACAGCGGCATCGATGCGGTGCGCAAGCGCGCCAAGCAGGCGCCGCTGCCGGAGGAGGACCAGATCTCCGACCTGGAAGATGCCGAGAGCGACGTCGCCGAGCGGCTGGACGGGGCGCATTACCGTGACGATATTTTGCGGCTGCTGTTCATCTGCTGCCATCCAGACCTGCCGGCCACACAGCAGATCGCCGTGGCGTTGCGCATCGTCTCCGGCCTGACGGTCAAGCAGATCGCCCGCGCCTTCCTCGTCGGTGAGAGCGCGATGGAGCAGCGTATCACGCGCGCCAAGGCGCGTATCGCCGACGCCGGGGTGCCGTTCGAGACGCCGGGAGCGGTCGAGCGCTCCGAACGGCTCGCCGCCGTCGCTGCCATGGTCTACCTGATCTTCAACGAAGGCTATTCCAGCAACAGCGGCGAGGCATCGGCGCGTGCGCCGCTTTGCGAAGAGGCGATCCGGCTGGCCCGGCTGCTGCTCAGGCTGTTCCAGACCGAGCCGGAGATCATGGGGCTGACGGCGCTGTTGCTGCTGCAACATGCACGCGCGCCTGCCCGCTTCGACGAGAACGGCGAGATCGTGCTGCTCGAAGACCAGGACCGCAGCCTGTGGAGCCGCAAGATGATCGATGAAGGCCTGGCGCTGGTCGATAAGGCGTTGCGCCATCGCAAGCCCGGTCCGTACCAGGTGCAAGCGGCGATCGCCGCACTGCATGCGCGGGCGGAAAAGCCCGAGGATACGGACTGGAACGAGATCGACCTGCTCTACGGCCTGCTCGAGCAGATGCAGCCGTCGCCGGTGGTGACGCTCAACCGCGCCGTCGCGGTCTCCAAGGTGCGTGGACCGGAAGCCGCACTCGCCATGATCGAGCCGCTGGAGGGGCGGCTTTCCGGCTATTTCCATTTCTTCGGCCTCAAGGGCGGACTGCTGATGCAGCTTGACCGCGGCGAGGAGGCGCGCGTCGCTTTCGACCGCGCCATCGCGCTTGCCAATACCGCCGCCGAGGCCGCGCATATCCGCATGCATATCGACCGGCTGATGAAAGAAGGCGCCAAGCAAACGGCGCATTGATCCGACGCCTTCGCCTGGTTCAACGGTCTGACCTTTGCTTAGACCATGCCGGGGTGGCGATTTTTCCCTGAAACGAGTAATGCCACGCCATGACAGCGCCTGGTGTGCCAACCGGCAGGGGGCGGGTATGGCGCCAGGCTTGGACCGACGCCATATGAGCGACGGGATCTGAAAGGGATGAAAATGACGATTGCGAAGGAAACGGCCGGGCTTCTGGCGAAACTGGGCGTTGCCGAAGGCGCGCTCACGGGCGGCGACCTCATCGTCCGCAGCCCGGTGACCGGCGAGCAGATCGCCGCGCTGAAGACCATCTCGCCGGCCGATGCGGCGACGACCATCGACAATGCCTACAAAGCTTTCCTGGCGTGGCGGCAGGTGCCAGCTCCCAAACGTGGAGAACTGGTACGGCTGCTCGGCGAGGAATTGCGCACACACAAGGCCGAGCTTGGCCGGTTGGTATCGATCGAAGTCGGCAAGATCCCATCCGAGGGTCTTGGCGAAGTGCAGGAGATGATCGACATCTGCGATTTCGCCGTCGGTCTTTCCCGGCAACTGTACGGCCTGACCATCGCCACCGAGCGTCCCGGCCATCGTATGATGGAAACCTGGCATCCGCTCGGCGTCGTCGGGGTCATCTCGGCCTTCAACTTTCCGGTCGCGGTATGGTCGTGGAACGCAGCACTTGCGCTGGTCTGCGGCGACGCGGTGGTGTGGAAGCCGTCCGAGAAGACACCGCTGACGGCGCTCGCCTGCGAAGCGATCTTCAAGCGTGCAGCAGAGCGTTTCGGCGATGCGCCGAAGGGGCTGGCGCCGGTTCTGATCGGCGATCGCGCCGTCGGCGAGATCCTGGTCGATCATCCCAAGGTGCCGCTGGTCTCGGCGACCGGCTCGACGCGCATGGGCAGGGACGTCGGACCACGGCTGGCGAAGCGCTTTGCCCGTGCCGTGCTGGAGCTCGGCGGCAACAATGCCGGCATCGTCTGCCCGACGGCCGATCTCGACATGGCGCTCCGCGCAATCGCCTTCGGCGCCATGGGCACGGCCGGCCAGCGCTGCACGACGCTCAGGCGCCTGTTCGTGCATGAGAGCGTCTACGACCAGCTCGTTCCGCGCCTGAAGAAGGCCTATGGAAGCGTCTCGGTCGGCAATCCGCTGGAGACAAGCGCTCTGGTCGGCCCGCTGATCGATAAGGCTGCCTACAAGAATATGCAGAAGGCGCTGGAGGAGGCGGCTTCGCATGGCGGTAAGATAACCGGCGGAATGCGGGTCGAGAACGGCCATCCCGAGGCCTACTATGTGCGTCCGGCGCTGGTCGAAATGCCGCGGCAGGTTTCGCCAGTGACGGAGGAGACCTTCGCGCCCATCCTCTACGTGATGAAATATTCGGACTTCGACGCCGTGCTAGAAGAACACAATGCGGTGGGAGCGGGGCTGTCATCGTCGATCTTTACCCGCGACCTGCAGGAATCCGAGCGCTTTCTTAGCGTCGACGGATCGGACTGCGGCATCGCCAACGTCAATATAGGCACGTCAGGGGCCGAGATCGGCGGCGCCTTCGGTGGCGAGAAGGAAACCGGCGGCGGCCGCGAGAGCGGTTCCGATGCCTGGAAGGCCTATATGCGGCGCGCTACCAATACGGTGAACTATTCCAAGGCGCTGCCGCTTGCGCAGGGCGTGTCGTTCGACATCGATTGAAATGCCAGACCTCCGTCGCGGCGGCGCCAAGGCCGCCACGACGGCGTTCGGCTTGCGGTTCAGCTGGCGTCGGGAGTTACAACACAATTGTCGAAGGCTGAATCGATGATGGCGAGCTTGACCGCCTGGGCGGTCATGTATTCCTGATAGAACTCGCTCGACACCCACATGACCGAATGACCGCGCTGGCCCAGCCAGCCGATGCTGCCGAGTTCCTCCGCATCGCGCAATTTGCGTGAAAGGTGGGTCCGGGAAAGCTTGAGCCAGTTCGCGAAATCTCCGATTGAGACGACACCGGTCGGAATTCGGTCCAGGTCGGCATGATCGGGATCGACGCCGGACATCAGCCAATCCATCACGATGCCGCCATTGTCGAGCCAGGTGAACAAGGAAAAAGTCTGTCTTGGCTCGCGCACGGCATGCGACGAAAGCAGGCCGTCGGCCACCAGCGGCTGCAGTTTGGCGAGCACGTCCGGTTGTGCGACGAATGCAGCCAGTCGAGATCCACCGTCCAGGCTGTCCAGCGTTTTCAGATGAGCCATGACCCAGCCGGCAACCGTCTCCAGAGTGCCCGCGACCGGCTCAAAGGGGCGGATGCGCCCGTATTTAATCGGCAGATGCCGGATGAAACCGTAATGCAGCATCTCCTTCAGGAAGGCATCGGCGGTGTTGCGGCTGGCCACCGAATGCCGGCGGATTCCGTCCATGAACCGTGCGGACGTAAGTCCCTTGCGATGGTCGTCCGGCTCTCGATCGAAATACAAGGCAAGGCCGATATGGGCCATCAGCCAGCGTTGTTGCGTGGCGAACACCGAAGCCAGCCGCGGGTTCGCTTCATAGGTCTGGAGCAGCGCCCGCGACTGAGCCTGGACGTGCCGACGCAATGCCGGATGGCTGGCAATATCTTCAGAAACCAGCGCCATCCCGCCGAGCCCAACCAAATTTGCAACTGGAAATACCGGTCACAATTTCAGCCTTCGCGGACCGTGTCCAGAGCCGGCACATCAGGATACGAGCTGAATCCCGCCGGCTAGCAATTACGCGACTTGGTCGCCGAGGATGCGATCTCGCGAGGCGCTGATCTTGCCGCGCGAGACTAGCCTGCTTGAACCCATAATGGTGGCTTCGCCTGGCCAGCCCGCATTCCCCGACGGCGAGGCGGAACCAACACCAGTTTTGCTCGTTGAAGAACGCTGATTGGACTGAGACAGTGAGGAATTACAAAATGGAGAATGGGCTTTTCGCCACGCCGCCTGCAGCGTTCCGAAAAACAGAGTCGGTTTGGCTACGGGCGCTCAAGTGGCTGTTAAGCCGGGTGCGCAGCGCCTCCGACAGCTCCGGAACCATGTTGAAGCCAATCCTTGCTGGACCGGAGGATGGCGGGGTCCACTCCGCCTCGACGCGTTTGAGCCGATCTCGACGCGTTTGAGGCCGACCGCGCTGCGATTTTGACTCCAAAAGTAGCCGCTCACATATTTTTTCTTTTTATGGCCGCCGCCGCAACCTCGCCCATAGCCGCTTCGAAGGCCGGCCACGGCGGCGTGTCGGCCTGATGCAGCAGGCGGGAACCATCGGGCATGCTTGGCTATTAGATACAGGCGGCTGCTGGTCTGCCGAGCCAGGAGCCATTGCTTATGATCATCGATCCCCCACCGAAAAGCGCCATCCCGGCATCAGTTCCGTCGGTCGATCCAAAAGCCGCCCCGACGCCTCGCAATGCCGAAGCGGAGGTCTTTTATATCGAAGCGATCCGCGAGCTTGTCGCGACCGGCATCCCCTTTCTCGTCGCCGGCACCTATGCCGTAAGCGCCTATACCGGGATCACCCGCCCGACCAAGGATCTGGACATTTTCTGCAAGGCCGGCGACTGCGCGCGCATCCTCGCCCATTTCAAGCAGATCGGCTACGCCGTCGTGGTCGAGGACGACCGGTGGCTGGGCAAAGTGTTCAAGGGCACGCATTTTTTCGACGTCATCTTCACCTCGATGAACGGCACAATGCCTGTCGACGACCAGTGGCTGGAGCATGCTCGCCAGGCCGAATTGCTGGGCAGCCAGGTGCGGATCATCGGCCCAACCGAGCTTATCTGGTCCAAATGCTTCATCCAGGATCGCGGCCGCCACGATGGGGCCGACGTCGCGCATACCATCCTCAAAGCGCACGACCAGATCGACTGGCAAAGGCTGCTTTCCTACATGGAAGTCCATTGGGAAGTTCTGCTGATGCATCTCTTGAACTTCCGATGGATCTATCCGACGGAGCGCGACCGGGTGCCCGCGTGGCTGCTCGACGAACTGCTTGACCGGCTGGCCAAGCAGCGCGAATTGCCGCCTTCCCGGATGCGGATCTGCCGCGGGCGCATGCTTTCACGAACCGACTATGAGATCGACGTCAAGCAATGGGGCTTTGCCGACGTCGGCGGTGAAGGAGAATATAGCGATGGCTGACGGGCTCGAATCTGCTTCGGCAAAGGCGGAAAATGGCGGCACTCTCAAGGTCGCCGCAATCGGCGATCTGCATGTCGGCAAGGAGGACCAGGCCTCGTACCGCGACCTTTTCGGCGAGATGTCGCGTGAAGCCCAGGTTCTCGTGCTGACGGGCGACCTTACCAATCTCGGCAAGCCTAGGGAGGCCGAAATCCTTGCCGAGGAACTGCGTGCCTGCACGATCCCGGTCGTCGCCGTACTTGGCAACCACGACTATGAGTCAGGCGCCGTCGAGCAGGTTACCGATATTCTGCGCCAGGCAGGCGTTCACCTCCTCGACGGCGAGGCGACGGAGATTCATGAGGTCGGGTTCGTGGGGGTCAAGGGTTTCGTTGGCGGTTTTGGATCGCGCATGCTCGGCTCCTTCGGCGAACCGGCCATCAAGTCGATGGTGGCGGAAAGCGTGAACGAAGCGATGCGGCTTGAAAACGCTATGCGGCAGGTCCGCGCCAAACGCACGCTTGTCGTCCTGCACTACGCGCCTGTCGTCGAGACGGTCGAAGGCGAGCCGCTGGAGATCTTCCCGTTTCTCGGTTCGTCACGTCTGGCCGAGACGATAGACCGGTTCCAGGTCAGCGCAGTTGTGCATGGTCATGCGCATCGCGGCGCTTACGAGGGCCGCACGCCGGGCGGGGCGTCGGTCTATAACGTTGCCATGCATGTCGCCAAGCCGACCGGCCGCCCCTACGCCATGCTCGAAATCTGACAGGCGGCGCCACTGGCGCAGGCAATCGCAGTACACACTGCAGAACGATCACGGCAATTGCCGGCTAAAAAGCCGTCCGCTTCGGTGGAATGTCGTTTTCATCCGGGTTGGGAACGGGGTCCTCGTCGGGGAGCCTGTCGGGGTCCGGCTCACGCACGGGCTTGGGATCGGGAATAGGAGGCGGTGGCACCGGCGTCGGTGTCGGCTCGGGTGTGGGGATAGTGGCCATCGTAATCATCTCCTCTTGGCGCAGAACAACGCAACAGGTCGGCTGGTTCCCGGCTTGCCCGTTTTTGGAAAACCACACCGTCGCACTTGCCGGTCAGCCCATTTCGGGATTCGGCTGGCTGCCACCCGACTTGCTTGACCGCAGCAGCAGCGCCAGCGGAACCAGCAGGGCGGTTGCCACCGCGCAGTAGCGGAAGACATCGACATAGGCGAGCAGCGTGGCCTGGCGGGCGATCAACTGACCAAGCCAGCCGATCGCATGCTGCTTCGCCTCGACCATCGGCGAACCCTGGGCGACGAAATGCTCAGTCGCCTGCCGAAGCGCCTGCTGATAGGCGGGCGACGATTGCGCGGTGTGGCCGACCAGATTCGATTGATGGATCTGGGAGCTTTGCGAAATGACGGTGTTGGACAGCGAGACGCCGATGCTGCCGCCGATATTGCGTGCAACGTTGATCAGCGCCGACGCCTGGTTGGTCTTCTGCGGGGGCAGGCCGACATAGGCCGCGGTTGAAATGGGAATGAACAGGAACGGCAGCCCGACCATCAGGAAAACACGGGCAAAGGCAAAGAAGCGGAAGCTGGCGTCCGGAGTAAGCGAGGTCATGTGCCAAAGGGCCACTGCGACCACCGACATGCCCATCATGATCAGATATTTGGGCTGCACGATGCTGCCTACAAATCCGGACACCGGCATCAAGATCAGCATGGCGATGCCGCCCGGCATCATCGAAAGGCCCGAGAGCGTCGCGGTGTAGGCAAATGTCGTCTGCTGCAGCTGCGGCACGATCTGGGTGGTGCTGAACAGGATAGCACCGACTGCCATCATGACCAGGAACGCCGTGCCGAACTGGCGCGTGAACAATAGGTGCATGTCGACGACCGGATCGCTGCGACTGATTTCCCATGGGATAAGCAGCAGGAACGCGATCGCGGAAATCACTGCGAAAGTGGTGATGAAATTCGAGGCGAACCAATCGTAGCGCTGGCCCCGGTCGAGAAAGATCTCCAGGCACCCCAAGGCTATCGCCACCAGGACGAAACCGACCCCATCGATCTTCAGGCCGCCTTTCAGCCGTTCCTTGCGTTCGCGTTCGAGTACGTCCGGTTCGACCAAGAGCCACTGCACCAGCGCCAGCGACAGGATGCCGAACGGCACGTTGATGAAGAAGATCCAGTGCCAGGAGAAATGGTCCGTCAGCCAGCCGCCGATCGTCGGCCCGACCGTCGGTGCGACGATGACCGCAATGCCGTAAAGCGCGAAGGCCTGCGAGCGCTTTTCTGGCGGGAACGTATCGGCAAGGATCGATTGCTCGCTTGGCGCCATGCCGCCGCCGCCGAGTCCCTGAAGGACCCTGAACAGGATGAGCAGTTCCAGGTTGGGCGCCAGTCCGCACAGCAGCGACGCGACGGTGAAGGTCGCAACGCAGAGCATGTAGTAGCGCTTGCGGCCGATGACGTTTGCCAGCCAGCCGCTGACCGGGATGATCACCGAGTTGGCAACGAGATAGGTGGTAATCACCCAGGTGCTTTCGTCCATTCCGGCCGCCAGGCTGCCGGCGATATTGCGCAGGGCGACATTGGCGATCGAGGTGTCCAGCACCAGCATGAAAGTGGCGATGGAGACGACGACGGCGATAAGCCAGGGATTGTGCGTCCCGGCGGCGGATCGGCTTTCGCCCTGATTTCTGGCGGTTTCGCCGTTCATCGCACCTTGACCGTCGGCACCACCGACAGGCCGGGACCGAGAAGCACATCCGGCGGCTTGTCGAAGACGATCTTGACCGGCACGCGCTGCACCACCTTGACGTAATTGCCGGTGGCATTTTCAGCCGGCAGGAGGCTGAAGGCGGTGCCGCTGCCGGCCTGGATGCTGTCGACGCGGCCATGGAAGGACTTGTCCGGGTAGGCGTCGATGTCGATGTCGACCGGCTGTCCCTGCCGCATCAGATCGAGCTGCGTCTCCTTGAAGTTGGCCTTCACCCAGACCTCGTCGGGAACGAACATCATCAATACCTGGCCGGGTTGGGCGTAGGTGCCGTTCGCGGCGGAAATGCTCGTTGCGCGCCCGGCTGCGGGTGCTGTGATAGTCGTGCGCGACAGCGTCGTGCGAGCTTGCTCCTGGCTGGCCTTGGCCTGCTCGAGCTGCGCCTCGGCGCTCCTGGCCTGTGCCTGCAAGACCGAAACCTGGCTTTTTGCCGAGGCGACATTGGCCTCGGCGCTGTCCAGCGCGGCCTGGTCCTGACGCAACGTCGATGCCGCCTGCTGCGCCTGCTGCTGCGTTGCCGTGCCCCTGGCCAGGAGTTCGCGGTTGCGTTGATCCTCGGCCTTGGCGAAATCCAGCGCCGCCTTGGCCTGGGCAACCTGCCTCTGGGCAGCGTTCACCTTTGCGTTTTGAGCCTCGACCTGGGCGGTGACATTGACGATTGCGGCCTCGGCCGCAGCGACGCCGGCATCGGCCTGCTTCAGGTTTGCCTGATAGTCGCTGTCATCGATACGCAGGAGGACATCGCCGGCCTGTACATGCTGATTGTCGGTAACCGCCAGCTCGGTAACGCGGCCGGCTATTTGCGCGCCGATCGTCACCGTGCGCGCGTCTATGAAGGCGTCGTCGGTCGATTCGTACTGGCGAGCGTTCAGCCACCAGATCGCGATGCCTGCCGCGACGAGCAACAGCGCAAGTGCTATCGCTGCGGCCGCATAGGGATGGCGCCTGGGAAAGCCGAGCAGACCGGCCTTTCGTTGCGAGGCATTCCCGTCGGGCTGTTCCTGCCGGGGCTCTGCCGATCGCCCACGAGATTCTCGCACCCGGGCCGGTTGCTCCCGAGTTTCATTTACAGGCTCGACGTCTTGTTCGACGCTTTGAGGCTTCGTGTCCAACGGAATTGCTTTCAAGACTGATATTGCAGCCGCCGAAGCGGACGCAAAGCCAAACGGCAAGCTTCCGCAAAAGTTCCTGTCCGGAACGGGGTGGTCGGGTTAACGGGTCGACATCGAACCCACCGAGCGGTGCCGGCGCGTTCGAACTAGAGCGCCGTTTCACCGGGCAGGTGATTCATATGCTTCATGTTGCGGCGGTCCGGCCTTGTCAGCGCTCCACGGCGCGATAATTGCTCATAAAGGCGTGGGCAAATTCACCTGTCGACAGGAGCCGACCATGAAACATCAAACACTCGACCAACTGCAAGCCGTCGCGGAAGTTGAGTCCTTCGCGGCGTATCCGGCGATGACTCGAAACCAACGGATTGAACGTTGGGCGGAACTTCTCGAACAAAACCCGACGCGATGCCTTGGGGCGCTTCCAGGCACCGAATATATGAACAGGGAAGCGCGCGACAGATCGCGTGGTGCTGGAACGCCGCTCACCGTCGCCTTCGAGGATCCGGTTCTGCGTGCCATGGGGCTGAAGGACGATACCTACGGTGAGGCAAAGCGCTTCTTCGAACTGAGCGATCGGCAGTTGCACCAAATCGTTTGCCATTGCCATGTCGGTGCTACGATGCAAGCGCGATGGGCCGCTGCCAGGGTGCGCGGGATAGTCCGCGGCAACAGATTTGTTGCCTGGTTGAAGGGATTGATCGCGCATTGACGCGGTACGAGGAACGGCGGAACACGCGTTCTTTCCGCGCCGTGGAGAGCGCTTCCGAACTTGGAAGGGCACGTGCCACGTCGGGCCGCGCAGATTGTGAAAGTCCTCGACGCTTGGCTGCGCCTTGTCGCGGCCATGCGTCCGTTTTGATGCGAGAATTTGAGTTGGCCCGCCGCAAGTGAGAGCCGTCGTCCGACCGGCGTCCGAGCGCAGTCGAGGCAGGTGCGATCTGGCTAGGATGGACCCGCGACCCTTTGACGTGGCTAACGATCGATTTCTCCGAACACGATGTCGAGCGAGCCGATGATCGCGGCGACATCGGCGATCATATGGCCTCGGGACAGGAAATCCATCGCCTGCAGGTGGGCGAACGAAGGTGCGCGGATCTTGCATCGGTAGGGAACATTGCCTCCGTCCGAAACGAGGTAGACGCCGAACTCGCCCTTCGGCGCCTCGACGGCGGCGTAGACTTCACCGCTCGGCACGCGAATGCCTTCGGTGTAGAGTTTGAAATGGTGGATCGTCGCTTCCATCGAGCGCTTCATCGTGGCACGCGGCGGCGGCGTGATCTTGTGGTTCGGGATCGCGACCGGTCCCTGGCCTTCGGGTGAGCGCAACTTTTCCAGGCATTGCCGCATGATCCGGACCGACTGGCGCATTTCCTCCATGCGTACAAGATAGCGGTCGTAGCAGTCGCCATGCTTGCCGACCGGAATATCGAAATCCATCTCCGAATAGCATTCGTATGGCTGCGCCTTGCGCAGATCCCAGGATGCCCCCGATCCGCGCACCATCACGCCGGAAAAGCCCCAGGCCCAGGCATCATCGAGGCCGATCACGCCGACATCGACATTGCGCTGCTTGAAGATGCGGTTCTCGGTCAACAGCTCTTCGAGATTGTCGCAGACCTTGAGGAAGGGATCGCAGAACCTCCAGATGTCGTCGAGGAGTTCCGGCGGCAGATCCTGATGCACGCCGCCGACCCTGAAATAATTCGCGTGCATGCGGGCGCCGGACGCGCGCTCATAAAAGACCATCAGCTTCTCGCGCTCGGCGAAACCCCAGAGCGGCGGCGTCAGCGCGCCGATGTCCATGGCTTGCGTGGTGACGTTGAGGAGGTGCGATAGCAGCCGGCCTATTTCGCAGAAAAGCACGCGAATGAGCTGTCCGCGTTTCGGAACCGATATTTCGAGGAGCTTCTCGGCGGCGAGACAGAATGCATGCTCCTGGTTCATCGGCGCGACGTAGTCGAGCCGGTCGAAATAGGGCAAGGCCTGCAGGTAGTTCTTGTACTCGATGAGCTTTTCGGTGCCGCGATGCAGCAGGCCGATATGGGGATCGGCGCGTTCCACGATCTCGCCGTCGAGTTCGAGCACCAGCCGCAGGACGCCGTGAGCGGAGGGATGTTGTGGCCCGAAATTGATGGTGAAGTTGCGAACTGCAGCCTCGACCATGACAGTCCTCCGCGATCAGGCGGGCTTTGGTTCCGTGCCGGAGCCGGCTTGTCCGCTTTCAGCCGCTCACGTCGTCGTCTGGATGATCAGCGTCAGCGTGCCGTCGCCGTCGATATTGGCCGCCACGACCTGCGTGGAATTAAGCCCATTCGCCGCCAGTGCCGATGCCGCCTGCGGCGATGCGTCGATCGAACTTTGCAGGATGCGCAAATCCTCGGCGCTGGTCTGGGTGACGACGGCCTCCGCCTGTGCCTTGATGTCAGGAGGCAGATCCTCCATCGCCACGATTGTCACTGCGGTGAAATTCTGGGCGGAGAACGCATCCTCCGGTGTAGCCTGGTCGGGAGTGGTCCCTTGGGGCGTGGCTTGCTCTGGCAAGGTTTGCGGCGCCGTCGGCGGCACAGGGGCAAGCTCTGGTCCCACGGATTGCGCATAGACCGGCGAGGCAAGGGCCAGTGCCGAAAGTGTGGCAATTGTCGTCGATAGGCGCATGGCCGTTCCTTCCGTTTGCTCAGCGGACGATCAATTCGGTGACGACAAAACCATCGTGTCGAAATATGGTTCCGTGACTGAGGTGCTGTCTTGTACTGAGTGCTGTCTGGCCGAAAGCCGTGATTGTCGCGGAGAGCAGGGCGCGAAATCCGGCGTTGCCTGTCTCAGGCAGCGGCGTGGCTGCGATCGGGCTGTGGCCAGCGCTGCAAGGCTTCACGGCCCTGAGCGGTCAGTTCGTAGATCCCGCGATCGGTGCGCGCGAACCAGCGATACACGTTGTGCAGCAGAATCTTGGGTGCGTTCGGCAGGTTGGGCTTCAAGTCACGCGGCCGTTTTGGGCCGTCGGCGAGTGCTGCGGCGCATGCCAGTGCCTGCTGGCGATAAGCGGTCATGATCGGCGCACGTGAGCCGCCGCCGGCGACAGGATCGCCCTGCCGACGCCGATGTTCGTCGATTAGTTTCGAGCGGCGCCGGGGATCCCGACGCGGGGCCAATGCCGTCGGGCTGAGCAGCACCTGAACCTCGCCGTTCGGTCGCACGCCAAGCAGGCCAAAGCCGAGCCGACGGCAGAGATTGCGGTATCTCACATCGCTCTCGCGGCCCTTGCCACGGGCCGACATGCATGCCGCGAGCCAGACCTCGTCGCTCGCCGCCATACGGTCGACGCCCTGGAGGATGAGCTCGAGATTGAACTTCAGCTTCAGCTCGCAGATGACGACGATCGGTGGAGAGTCGGCACTCAGCGCCAGCAGGTCGCAGCCGCCGATCTCGCCCTTGACCATAAATCCCAGGCCTTCGAGGAAGGCCTTGACCGGGCTGTAGAGTGACGTTTCGAGCATGGGCCTTTGTTGGCTGCGAATCATCCCGCCGATCGGCGGGTCAGCGCGATGATCGCTCTTTGCCGTTGAACAGAGGTAAACGACGGGCAAACAAATGGTCAGAGCAGTGCCGCGGTCGCTTGCGAATTTGGTATGCTGGTATAATGTGTACCTGAGGTAGCATGCTCCGCGTAGCTGCGCTGGACATCCGGGCGCCCGAGACACGTCCAGGCATCGTCATTTGAGCGACGGCTCCCCGCGTTTTTACCCGCCAGCCGGCGGCAATGTGCATACAAGTCAATGAGATGACGATCGGTAGGGCCGTCGTTGGAATTCAGGAGTAACGACATATGACAACGATTGCGCTGTTTGGTGCAGGCGGCAAAATGGGTTACCGTCTGGCAACCAATTTTCGCGGATCTTCGTATACGATACGCCATGTCGAGGTCAGCGACGCCGGCCGCGAGCGGCTGAAGTCGGGCCTCGGCATCGATGCCGTCAGCGCCGATGAGGCGCTTGATGGCGCCGATGTGGTGATCCTGGCGGTGCCGGACACGCACATCGGCAAGGTCGCGGCGAGTATCGAGAGCAAGCTTGCGTCAGGCACGATGGTCGTCGTGCTCGACGCCGCGGCACCTTTCGCCGGGCATTTGCCGAAGCGGCCGGATCTGACGTATTTCGTCACCCACCCCTGCCATCCGCCGATCTTCAACGACGAGACCGACATGGCGGCCAAGAAGGACTATTTCGGCGGCGTCAAGGCCAAGCAGCATATGGTCAGCGCCTTGATGCAGGGACCGGAGGAGGATTTCGCCAAGGGTGAGGCGATCGCAAAGATCATCTGGGCGCCGGTCATGCGCTCCCATCGCGTCACTGTCGATCAGATGGCCCTGCTCGAGCCCGGCCTTTCGGAAACGGTATGCGCTTCGCTGCTCGTCGTCATGAAAGAGGCGGTCGATGAGGTGGTGGCGCGCGGGGTCGACAAGCAGGCGGCGCTCGACTTCCTGCTTGGTCATATGAACGTGCTTGGCGCCGTCATCTTCGGCGAGACCAAAGGCGTGTTCTCCGACGCCTGCAACAAGGCGATAGAGTTCGGCAAGCCGGTTCTGATGCGCGACGACTGGAAACGGGTGTTCGAGCCGGAGGAGATTGCCGCGAGCATTCAGCGCATCACTTGAGGGCAGCGACGCGTTTTCGGAACATGTCACCTGAAATTGTCATTGACTCATTATACCAGTTGCCTTAGCTGTTCGATGGATCGGACCGTCAAGCTTCGCAGCAGGCTCAGGGGCCAGATGAGTGGAGGGTAGTGGGAAGCGATCCGTCGAAGTGAAGCCGGCAAAGGCTTGTGAATCTGACGCGACCCGCCACCTACGGCCGGCTGGCGAAATCGAATGCATATAGCCTTGGGACAAGGCGCGGATTTTCAACGGGAGGAATACATGAAACTGACACGCAGAATGACGCTTGCGGCTTTCGCCGGCATGCTGGCGCTTGGCACCGCCGCACCCGCCTATGCGGCGGATTTGATCGCCATCATCACGCCCTCGCATGACAATCCGTTCTTCAAGGCGGAAGCTGTCGGCGCGGAGGCCAAGGCCAAGGAACTCGGCTACGAGGCGTTGGTGCTCGTCCATGACGACGACGCCAACAAGCAGTCCGAATTGATCGATACGGCGATCGGCCGCGGCGCCAAGGCGATCATCCTCGACAATGCCGGCGCCGACGCCACAGTCGCTGCGGTGCAGAAGGCCAAGGACGCAGGCGTTCCTTCCTTCCTGATCGATCGCGAGATCAATGCCACCGGCGTTGCCGTCGCGCAGATCGTCTCCAACAATTATCAGGGCGCCCAGCTCGGCGCGCAGGAATTCGTCAAGCTGATGGGCGAGAAGGGTAATTTCGTCGAGCTCGTCGGCAAAGAATCCGACACCAATGCCGGCATCCGCTCCAAGGGTTACCACGACGTCATCGACGACTATCCGGACCTGAAGATGGTGGCGCAGCAATCGGCCAACTGGAGCCAGACCGAGGCCTATTCAAAGATGGAATCGATCCTCCAGGCCAATCCCGATATTAAGGGCGTGATCTCCGGCAACGACACGATGGCGATGGGCGCCTATGCGGCACTTGCCGCTGCCGGTCGCAAGGACGTCATCGTCGTCGGCTTCGACGGGTCGAACGACGTGCGCGACTCGATAACTTCCGGCGGCATCAAGGCGACGGTCCTGCAGCCGGCCTTCGCGCAGGCACAGATGGCGGTCGAGCAGGCCAACGACTTCATCAAGAACAAGAAGTCTCCGGCCGAGGAAAAGCAATTGATGGATTGCGTCCTGGTCAATGGCGACAATGCCGCCAAGCTGGAGACATTCGCGCTCACCAACTGAGCCGGCGTAACATCAAGCGCAAGGGACGAGCTCCGGTTCGTCCCTTGCTTCCATTTCGCCCTTGCTTCCATTTCTGGGTGCTCCTGACCGCCATGCCGAACGAGCCGACATGTTCAACACGCTGACCCGGCCAATCCTTGTCGTGTCGTTCCTTGCAGCTATAGTCAGCCTGACCGCCTGCAAGATCCTGCCGACGCCGTCAGCGGAAAACGGCGGCACTGGCTCGGCCTTCAATCCCGACAAGATGGTCGAGGACATTTGGGCGACGAAAGCGATACCCTATCTGCAGCAGAAGGCCGGCCCGTTTGCCGAGGTTCATGCTTTGGCGAAGACCGATCCCGCCGCTGCCGGCGCCAAGTACGGCAATCCGAAAAAGCAGGCGAACTCGCCGTGGACCTTCGCCGTCCGGCTCGAGGGCAAGGTCGTTGCAGCCAATACACAGTCACGCGCGTCGACAATGGACGTCGATGCCGACGGCGACGGCAAGGCGGATGCGCGAGTGCAGATCGGACCCGCCACTCGCGGTACAGCGCTGCGCGACAGCCTTGACTTCATTCAATTCAACGATTTCACCAACCAGATCGACTTCGCCCAGTTCGGCAAGGCCTTCAACGCCTACGCCGACAAGACCGTGCTTTCCAAGCTGCCGCGCGAGGCACTCGAGGGCCGAAGCGTCAAGATCCTCGGCGCCTATACGCCAGGCAGCGGCCAGGACCTGCCGCTGGTGACGCCGGCGGAGGCAGAGATCGGGCCGAAGCCATGACCGGCGATCAAGACGTCATCCTGAAGCTGGAGGATGTCTCGAAAGTCTATTCGGGCACCGTCGCGGTCAAACGTGCGAATTTTGAGGTGCGCAAGGGTGCGGTCAACGTGCTGGTCGGCGAAAACGGGGCCGGCAAATCGACGCTGATGAAGATCATCGCCGGCGTCGAGCGGCCGACGCTCGGGCGCATTCTGCTGGACGGCGAGGAGGTCTCCTTCTCGTCATCCGGGGACGCGGTAAATCGCGGAATCGGCATGGTGTTCCAGGAGTTGAACCTGTTCGGCAACCTGACCGTCGCCGAAAACATTTTCGCCACCCGCGAGATCACCAACCGCTTCCGCAAGATCGACCGCAAAGAGCAGGAGCGCCGCGCGGCGGAGTTCCTGGAACGGCTGGAAGCCGGCATCCGGCCGGACATGCTGGTCGAGGATCTGCGCATCGGCCAGCAGCAGCTGGTCGAGATCGCCAAGGCGGTTTCGCTCGATGCGCGCATCCTGATCATGGACGAGCCGACCTCGGCGCTCAGCGCGGCGGAAGTCGAGATCCTGTTCAAGGTGATTGCCGACCTCAAGGCGGGCGGCGTGGCAATCGTCTACATCTCGCATCGGCTCGAGGAATTGATCCGCATCGGCGACACCATCACGGTGCTGCGCGACGGGCGCATCACCGGCCAGGCGAAGATGAAAGACGTCGACACCCAGTGGGTCGTGCGGCAGATGATCGGCTCGGACGCCAAGGACTTCGCCAAGGCCGACGGCCATGTGCCGGGCGACGAGATATTCCGCGCCGAGGACATTTGCCTACCGCGCGTCACCGGCGGGCTTGCGGTCGACCACGTCTCGCTGTCGCTGCGCGCTGGCGAGATCCTCGGCATCTACGGCCTGATGGGCGCCGGACGCAGCGAGCTGTTCGATTGCATCATGGGCCGCCACGGCCATTCGACCGGCGCGATATTCATTGCCGGCAAAAAGGTGCACGAGCGCGACACGACACGGCGCATCCGGCGCGGGCTGGCGCTGATCCCCGAAGACCGCCAACGCGAAGGGCTGGTGTCGATCCTCTCCGTCGCCAGCAATCTGACTCTGGCCAGCCTGTCGCGGTTCGTGCGCCTGTTCCACATTCGTGGTGCCGCCGAACGACAGGCGGTGACCCAGACGATACGCGAACTGGCCATCAAGGTCGCCGATCCGACGCAGGAAGTCTCGTCGCTGTCGGGCGGCAACCAGCAGAAGGTGGTGATCGGCAAGGCGCTGCTCACCGGACCGAAGGTGCTGCTGATGGACGAGCCGAGTCGCGGCATCGACGTCGGCGCCAAGGCCGACGTTTTCCGCACCATGCGCAAGCTGTCGCGCGACGGTCTGGGGATCCTGTTTGCCACCTCCGATCTCGACGAAGTGATGGCGTTGTCCGACCGTATCGCGGTGATGAGCAATGGAAAATTGACCGGTATCTTCGATCGCGCGGAGGCGACTGAGGCCGCGCTCGTCGCTGCCTCGGCCCTCGGCCACGGCCCGGTCCCGCACGGAGAGCAAGGCGCATGACTGACATTCCAGCCAAGGCGGTGGTCAACTCCATTTCGAGCGGCTCGGTCCTGCTGACGCTGATGAAGGCGAGGACGTTCATCGCGCTGATCGCCGTGCTGTTATTCTTCTCGATAGCTGCCCCTAATTTCCTATCGGCCGCCAATCTTATCCTGATGTCGAAGCACGTGGCGTTGAACGCATTCCTCGCAATGGGCATGACCTTCGTCATCATCACCGGCGGCATCGACCTGTCGGTCGGCTCGATCGTCGGCCTGTGCGGCATGGTGGCCGGCTATCTCGTGCTGAACGGCGTCGACCTGCAGGTCGGCTACACCATCTATTTCAACGTCTTCGAGATCGCGCTGATCACGCTTGCCGTCGGCATATTGATCGGCGCCGTCAACGGCTTGCTGATCACCAGGCTTAACGTTGCGCCATTCATAGCCACGCTCGGCGTGCTCTATGTCGCACGCGGCCTGGCACTGCTGTCGTCCGACGGGCGCACCTTCCCCAATCTCGTCGGCAAGCCGGAGCTCGGCACCACGGGGTTCGGCTTCCTCGGCGCCGGCCGGCTGCTTGGCTTGCCGGTTTCGATATGGATATTGGTCGTCGTCGCACTGGGGGCGGCCTATCTCGCCAGATACACTCCGCTCGGCCGCCATATCTTCGCCGTTGGCGGCAATGAGCGGGCGGCGCGGATTTCGGGCGTCCGCGTCAACATGGTGAAGATGTTCGTCTACATGTTTTCCGGGTTCTGCGCGGCGATCGTCGGGCTGATCATCTCGTCCGAACTGATGGCCTCGCATCCGGCGACCGGAGAGAGCTTCGAACTCAACGCCATTGCCGCGGCAGTGCTCGGTGGCACCTCGATGTCGGGCGGACGCGGCGCCATCGGCGGCACCATTGTCGGCGCCTTCGTAATCGGCATCCTTTCGGACGGGCTGGTGATGATGGGGGTGAGCTCGTTCTGGCAAATGGTAATCAAGGGCCTCGTCATCATCGTAGCCGTTGTCGTCGACCAAGCCCAGCGCCGGCTGCAGAGCCGTGTCACGCTGATGCAGATGGCAAAGGCCGGCTGACATGGCGGAGCTGCGTGGCGCGCTGATCGGCTGCGGCTTCTTTGCCGTCAACCAGATGCATGCCTGGCGCGACATAGAGAGCGCTTCGATTGCCGCCATCTGCGACCGCGATCCGGACCGGTTAAGGGTGGTCGGCGACCAGTTCGGCATCGCGCGGCGCTATACCGACGCTGCTGCGCTGTTTGCCGGCGAAAGGTTGGATTTCGTCGACATCGCTACCACCGTACCAAGCCACAGAACGCTGGTGGAGATGGCGGCGCAGTATGGCGTTCCGGTAATCTGCCAAAAGCCGTTCGCGCCGTCGCTTGCCGACGCCAAGGCCATGGTGAAAGCCTGCGCCGACGCCGGCGTGCCGTTGATGGTGCATGAGAATTTTCGCTGGCAGTCGCCGATCCAGGCGGTGCGTGCGGTGCTCGACAGCGGCGAAATCGGCACCCCCTTCTTCGGACGGATCTCGTTCCGATCGGCTTATGACGTGTTTTCCGGCCAGCCCTATCTGGCGACCGGAAGGCGCTTCATTATTGAGGATCTAGGCATTCATATCCTCGACATCGCCCGCTTTCTGCTGGGCGACGTCTCGACGGTCACCGCGCGAACGGCGCGCGTCAATCCCGGCATAACCGGCGAGGACGTTGCGACGATGCTGATGGACCACACGGGCGGCGCCACTTCCGTGGTCGACTGCAGCTACGCCAGCAAGCTCGCGACAGAGCCGTTCCCCGAGACGCTGATCGAGATCGACGGCAAGGATGGCACGATCCGGCTGGCGCAGGGCTACCGCCTCACCGTCACCGGCAGGAGCGGGACGGTCGGTAGCGACGTCTCGCCGCCGCTGCTGGCCTGGGCATCGCGGCCGTGGCACAACATCCAGGAAAGCGTCGTCGCCATTCAAAAACATTGGGTCGATTGCCTGACCAACGGAACCGAGCCCGCGACCTCCGGCGCGGACAACCTTAAAACATTAGCGCTGGTCGAGGCAGCGTACGCCGGCGCCGCAAGCCGGGAGCCGGTGCAACTCGACGCCTTGCTGAAATGACAGCCAACGCCTTCCTCCTCTACGGCACAGGTGCCGTTGAAGCCGAACCGGTCAGGCTGCAAGCCGGCGCGCTGACGGCGGACTTCGTCAACGGCAATCTGCGCACCATTCGGCATGGCGGCACCGAAGTTCTGCGCGCTATCGCCTACATCGTCAGGGATCGCGACTGGGGCACCTACGAGCCGAGACTGGCCGATCTTGCCATCGAACAAAATGCCGAGGCTTTTTCCGTCAGCTATTCGGCAAATTGCCGGGCACCGGACGGCAGCCGGCTCGACTTCCGCGCCACCATCAAGGGCTCCGCCGATGGTAAATTGGTCTTCGACGTGAGCGCTCTTCCCGACAGCGATTTCGAAACCAATCGCTGCGGCTTCTGCATCCTGCATCCGATTGCCGGCTTGGCCGGCAGCCCGGTCACGGTCGAGCATACCGATGGCAGCGTGGTCGCGACCAGGCTTCCAGAGCTGATCGATCCCTGGCAGCCTTTCAAGGATCTGCGGGCGATCACCCATGAGGTCCGGCCGGGCGTCACCGCTGAATGCCGGATGGAAGGCGACATTTTCGAGATGGAGGACCAGCGCAACTGGTCGGATGCCTCCTACAAGACCTATGTCCGGCCGCTCGCGCTGCCATGGTCATACATGCTGCCTGCCGGCGAGACCTTCCGCCAGACCATCAGCTTGCGGATGGAGGGTGGCGGGAAAGTGCCGGCTGCCGCGGCAAGCGCCGAACCGATTCGTGTCACGCTCGGCCAAGCCGGACCGGCGCTGCCGGATATCGCCGTGATCATCTATCCGGATGAGGTCGAGGCGGCGCTGGGCAAGCTGCCGATGCTGTCCGAGCTTGGCCCGCAGCAATTGATGTTCCACTATGACCCGACGCGCGGCCACGAGCTCGATGCCTTGCGATCCTACGCCCGGCTCGCCGCCGCCTATCCGGTCCGGACAACGCTCGAATGTGTCATTGCCGGCGACGGCGATCTCGACGCCGAGCTTTCAGGCGTCGCCGACAGGGTGCGGCAGGCCGGGCTCAAGCTTTCGGCCATTGCCGTTTCGCCCTCGGTCGACCGGCAGTCGACGCCACCGGGCAGCGCGTGGCCGCACTGCCCGCTGCTCGAGGACGTCTATGCCGCGACGCGGCGCGCCTTTCCCGACAGCCGCCTCGGCGGCGGCATGTTCAGCTATTTCACCGAACTCAATCGCAAGCGCGTGCCGGCCGATCCGCTCGATTTCGTCACGCATTGCACCTGCCCGATCGTGCACGCCGCCGACGATCTCAGCGTCATGCAATCGTTGGAGGCGCTGCCTTCCATCACAGCCTCGGTGAGGGCGATCTTCGGGCCAAAACCCTATCGGATCGGGCCGTCGACCATTGCCATGCGCCAGAACCCCTATGGCGGTGCGACCAAGGCCAATCCCGACAGTCAGCGCATTGCCATGGCCGACCGCGACCCTCGCCATACCGGGCTGTTCGGAGCCGCATGGACGATCGGCTATGCCGCACGTGTTGCGCCGGCTGGCCTCGAAATACTGACGCTCTGCAGCTTCACCGGACCATTCGGCGTGCTGGCCTCGTCGGGCGAACCTGTCGAAGACGGTACACCCCGGCCGATTTTCCACGCGGTGAAAGGACTTTGCAATCTGGCCGGCCATGCGCATGTGGCGGCGACAACGACCGATGAGAGGCGGGTGCTGGCACTTGCCGGCCGCTCCCAGACAGGCAAGATCATCATCTGGCTGGCGAACCTTACCCCGGTCGATGTTCCGGTCGACGTTTCCGGGCTCGGCTCCGATCAGGGCCCTCTCAAGATTTGGAATGGACGACTGTCACGCCAGATTCCGCGCGATACGTCGGGCCGAGACCATCTTGTGATGACACCCTACGCAATCGTCCGGATCGGCTGAAGTCATTTGCCGAGGCTCATGGGTAGCCGCACTTGCGTAGCGGTTGCGTGTAGCCGCAGCACTCCGCTGCCGAGTTGTCACCGGATTTGCTTTCGAAACTCGCCCGGTGCCATTCCAGTTGTCTTGGAAAAAAGACGGCTGAACGAGGCGACGTCCTGATAACCCACCCGATAGCAAATTTCTGAAACGCTCAGTTTCGTTTCCTCAAGCATGGACCTTGCCAACTCCAGCCGCCTTTCCTGGATCCATTTTCCCGGCGTTGTCTGGAGTTCGTCGAAAAACCTGCGAGACAGGGTTCGCGAAGACATGCCCAATTCGGTTGCCAGAAATTTCAGATCGATTTCCGACATCTTGTCTTTCGAGAGCTCACGCAACTTGTCCTCGAATGGGCTGGCTCCGTACGAAATTCCATCGAGGGAAAATTCGTAGGGACTCTGGAATGTGCGCGGCGGCGGGAGAACCAGAAGTTTTCGAATGATCCGCTCTTCCTTCGAGAAGCCCAGATCGATCAGCAAAGCCCTGGCGAGTTCGAGTCCGGAAAACCCGCCTCCGCATGTGTAGAGGCGGTCCTGGCGAATGAGGAGCCGGGAAGCGTCCCATCGCACTTGCGGAAACCGGCGGCTTGCCTCGGCTCTCAGCCACCAGGATATCGTCGCGCGTTTACCGTCCAATAATCCCGAATTGGCGAGCAGATAACACGCGCCGCAATGTGCTGCGATGATTGCGTCCTGCTGCTGCGCGAGCGCGATCAGCGGTTTTGAATGTTCACTCTCCTCGTCGAGCGAGCGCAGAAGCTCCGGAATCTCGACACCCGGCATGGCAATGAGAATCAGGACATCCATTTTCCGGGATGGTTGAGCTTTTGTCGGGAAGGAAATTCCGGTGCTTGATGCCGACGGCGCGCTCCTTGAAACGAACTCACAGGAGAGAACCTGCGAACGGCAGACATCATTCACAAGCTGAAACATTTCCACGAGCGTCGAGACGACGGCCGAATAGAAATTCGACGGCAGCCAGATCACAACGTGGAGGCTCCTGACAGCCATTGCGGTACTCCAGTGTCGTTCTCGTGGATGGCAAGCCTAGCATAGTCTTTGCAAGAATTGCCAATTCCAGAACAAGCGCGCGGGCTCCAGGAGGGCCTATGCGGGCTTGCTGATGAAGGCGGGGCCGCGGAAATCCATGGCTGCGAAGATGCAAATGCTGAAATCGTTGAATGAAAACACGCGGCAAATACATCGGATTCAGAGGGCAACAGAAAACTGCGTCGGTCCGGGCTCAGGCTGATCTGTGGTCAGTCAGTAGGCCGAGAGCAAGGTGCCGGCCGCTACGCCGGTCCGGACCTTGCTCTTGATTTTCAGCTGCCGGAGTTCATCACGTAAAGCGCACGCGAGCGTTCGAGGTGCTTGATCATCGCCTTCTCGGCGCCATCCGCATCCTTGGCTTCGATGCGTCCGATGATCTCTTCGTGCTCGGTCAGCGTGAACTTTTCCTTGCCGGTCCAGATCAGCATTTCGGTGTGGTATTCCTTTAGCCAGCCAAGCATTGCCTCGCTGACGGCGACATAGATCGGGTTGCCGGATATTGCCGAGATCTGGGTGTGGAATTTCATGTCGGCGGATATGAAGGCTTCCGAGTCGCCACGATGGCTGCGCTGCTCTGCAACCGTTGCGCGCAACCGCTGCACGTCCTCGGCGGTTGCCTTCTCCGCGGCCTCCCTGACCATGCCGCGCTCGAAGAAGATACGCGCGTTCTTGAGGTGCTCCAGCGTGTCCTTCGACGACGACAGGATGATCTTGGCGGCGCCGTCGACCTGTTTGATGATCGACTTGGCGGTCAGCTGCAGCACTTTCGCCCGTTCGCCATGCGAGATCGCGACGAGGCCCATATTGCTCAACGCCTGCATTGCCTCGCGGATCGCCGGCCTGCCGACCTCGAAGCGCTCCATCAATTCGCGCTCCGATGGCATGTCGTCACCCGGCAGCAATTCGCCGCTGGTGATCAGGCGCTTCAGTCTCAAGAATACTTCGTCGGAAAGCTTGCGCCGGACGATCGGCTCCGAACGGTTCATCGTCGCGAATCACTCCTTTGACCGGCCCCTATCTAACATTTTCGGCGCGAATTCCGGAACGCCTGCTGCCGGCTCGTCCCAGCCGGATAGGGCTTGCAAAGCTTATGTACTCATTATACCAGATTTCAAGGGCCAAGGAACCTTTTTCGAACCACCCCGGCAGGCCGCGCGAATATGATTGTTCTCACCTATCGCATCGAAACGCCCGGCAATATCGAGGCGCTGGCGGCCAAGATCGCAAGCGACCAGTCGACCGGAACCTTCGTCGCGCTGGCCGGCGAGACCGAAGAGCTCAAGGCCAGGGTCGCGGCGCGAGTCCTGGCGATACGGCATCTGCCCGATGCGGATCGGCCGTCTCTTCCCGAAACCGGTCCCGAAGCGCGCAATGGCCCGGTCAAGCGCGCCGACGTCGACATCGCGTTTCCGCTAGACGCCATCGGCACCGATTTGTCGGCGTTGATGACCATCGCCATCGGCGGCACATTTTCGATCAAGGGCCTGTCCGGTATCCGGATCGTCGACATGAGGCTACCCGAGGAGTACCGGGGCGCGCATCCGGGCCCGCAATTCGGCGTCACGGGCAGCCGCAGGCTGACCGGTGTCGCGGATCGTCCGATCATCGGGACCATCGTCAAGCCGGCGCTGGGGCTCCGCCCGCCCGAGACGGCCGCAATGGTGCAAGAGCTGATTGCCGCCGGCGTCGATTTCATCAAGGACGACGAGAAGCTGATGAGCCCGGCCTATTCACCGCTGTCGGAGCGGGTGAGGGCAATCATGCCGCTGATCCTCGACCACGAGCAGAAGACCGGCAAGAAGGTCATGTATGCCTTCGGCATCTCACATGCCGATCCCGACGAGATGATGCGAAACCACGACCTGGTGGCAAAGGCCGGCGGCAATTGCGCCGTGGTCAACATCAATTCGATCGGTTTCGGCGGCATGGCTTACCTTCGAAAACGCTCCAGCCTTGTGCTCCATGCCCACCGCAATGGCTGGGACATTCTCACCCGCCATCCCGGCCTCGGCATGGATTTCAAGGTCTGGCAGCAGTTTTGGCGGTTGCTCGGCGTCGACCAGTTCCAGATCAACGGCATCGCCTCGAAATACTGGGAACCCGACTGGTCCTTCGTCGAATCCTTCAAGGCGGTGGCCTCGCCGATCTTTTCGCCGGCCGATTGCGCATTGCCGGTCGCCGGTTCCGGCCAGTGGGGCGGGCAGGCGCCTGAAACGTTCCAGCGAACCGGCCGGACGGTGGATCTTCTCTATCTGTGCGGCGGTGGCATCGTCAGCCACCCGGACGGGCCGGGCGCCGGCGTGCGCGCCGTGCAGCAGGCCTGGCAGGCGGCGGTCCAGGACATTCCGTTGTCGGATTATGCCTTGAGCCATGTCGAGCTGGCGCGGTCGATCGAGAAGTTCGGCGACGGCAAGGCGGCCTGACGCCATGCAGAACCTGCTTCTGAGTTATTATGGCGACGACCTGACCGGCTCGACCGACGTGATGGAGGCGCTCGAGCTCGGCGGCGTGCCGACCGTGCTGTTCATGCGCCAGCCGGACGAGGCGCTGCTTTCGCAGTTTGCGCATTGCCGTGCCGTCGGGCTGGCCGGCACCAGCCGCAGCGAGACGCCGCAGTGGATGGACACGCATCTGCGAGATGCCTTCGCCTGGCTGAAGACCCTTAAAGCCGAGATCTGCCACTACAAGGTCTGCTCGACCTTCGATTCCAGCCCGGCGATCGGCAGCATCGGCCGGGCGATCGAGATCGGCTGCTCGGTTTTCCGGCAAGACGGCGTGCCGCTGGTGGTCGGCGCGCCGCAGCTGAAGCGCTACACCGCCTTCGGCCATCTGTTCGCGGCCTATCGCGAAAAATATTTCCGCATCGACCGCCATCCCGTGATGAGCCGCCATCCGATCACGCCGATGGACGAATCCGACCTGCTGATCCACCTGTCGCGCCAGACAGACCTCAGATCGGGCCTGATCGACCTGGCGACGCTGCAGTCTGCGTCGCGGTCGGAAGCATTCGACCGGCTTGTGGAGGAGGGCACAGGAATCGTGCTTGTCGATGTCGACAGCCTGGAAACCCAAGCGCTTGCCGGCAAGGAGATTTGGCGCGCTCGCAAGCCGGGGGGTTATTTCGTCGTCGGCTCTTCGGGCATCGAATATGCCTTGCTGGTCGAATGGGCATCGAACCGAATCGTGGATGCCAAACCCGCCTTTTCGCCGCCGGGCGCTGCCTACAGGATCGCCGTGGTCTCGGGGAGCTGCTCGCCGACGACGGAACGACAGATCCGGCATGCCCTGGCCGAAGGCTTCGACGGGATCGAGCTCGACCCGGTCGAACTGGTTTCTGAGGCTTCGAACGACGCTATTGCGCGCGCGGTCGCAACCGGCCGCTCCAGCCTACGGGCCGGGCGGAGCGTCATCCTCTACACCGCGCTCGGACCTGCGGCCGACCGCGGTGCTGAAATCGATCTCAGGGAAGGCGCCCGCCATAAGCTCGGCCGCGGCCTTGGCGAGCTTCTCCGCGAACTGACGCTTCAAGAGAAGCTGCCGCGCGTGGTCATCGCCGGCGGCGACACGTCGAGCCATGCACTTGGCCAGATGGGCGTCGACGCGCTGACGGTGCGAATGCCGCTGCCGGCATCGCCGGGCTCGCCGCTTTGTGTGGCGCATTCGCGCGTAAAGGCGATCGACGGGCTGGAAATTGCCCTCAAGGGCGGGCAGGTCGGAACCGACCGCTATTTCTCCACTATTCGCGATGGAGTCGGGTCGGCGGTTGAGAGCGGGAAACATCCGTTCAAATCGGTGATGCTCGATCGAGATCAGGGATAGTCATCAGCCGGCAAACCAGAAACCCCAGACATTTTAGGTCGGCGGCAATGCGACTCATTCCGCTATCTTGTACGGCCCCTTGCCCTGCTTGGATGATACTGACGGGCATAGGCGACACAGGCGTCCACCGTGCTGACACAGAGCGCATCGCGGTTGTTCGGCAGGTTGTTGTCGCCGGCGTATGCAACCTCGGCAACACGACCGTCAACCATTCGAATTTGCGTGTTGCAATAGCCGCCGGGGGCGACGTTGACGGAACCTCCGAGCGCAGGGACCGGGCCAATCGCCACGGTCGGAACCACAATGTTGAGATTGCCGCGTTGAACGACCCGCTGATAGGTCCAGATCTGGCCGGATTTGCCGACATCGGCAGTGGCGGTCGGAAAGCCGGCGCACATTCGAACGTCCGCCTCGCTAAGGCCGACCATCTCCTTGCGGGCTGCCGCCGCCGTGGCGTCTTCCCTCGCGGTGCTCGAGGTGTCGTCGGGCATGACGCAGGAAGACAGGATGGCGGCGCCTGCCGATAGAAGGAGAAGGGAAAGCTTTCGGGTGTGGAATGATGTCATACCGACTTCGGATTGCACGGGAGCCCCGAATGCCAACCTAGGAAGTGGGCCAATCGAGTCAACCGGCAGAAAATTCACGAAGTCGTTTGGTAGGTCATTCCGCCGCGCGCATCCGCTGCAAGAGGTTGAGGCTGCCGCCGTGACCCTCGCGCCCTATCTTCCGCCTGGGCATCGGATTTCCCAAACCGACCCCTTCTTGTCAGACGTACTGGCGCACGGTGCTGTGACTTTGGTTCGGCCGACGGTGTGCTAGTTTCTGCCGATTGCTCCGGAGACGTCATGCCTATCAAGCTGCAAGAAATCGCCCTCGCTCTTCTGCTGTTGGTTGCCGGAACTGGGGTCGGTCACGCGGAGACGGCCCAGCGGCCGCCGCCCACCGGCGGGGTTCTCTCGCTCCTGCCACCGCCGCAGACTTCCGATCATTCGATCGTCATTGCCGGACGCACGCTCGATTACGAGGCCAGGGCCGGCACGCTGTCATTACCGTCCGGCAAAGGCGATATCACCGCCGAGATCTTCTATGTCGCCTATGCTCTGCACGCCGGGAAAGAAACGGGACCGGATCCGCGTCGCCCGATCACCTTCGTTTTCAATGGCGGTCCGGGAGCAGCTTCCGCCTATCTTCATTTGGGCGCGCTCGGTCCGCGGGTTCTGGCGACAGCGGCCGATGGAAGTTTCCTGCCGCCGCCGCAGAGGCTGTTCGACAACCCCGACACTTGGCTCGACATGACCGACCTGGTCTTTGTGGACCCTGTCGGAACCGGTTACAGCCGTGAAGCGCCCGGCACGGAAGCACACAGCTTCTGGGGCGTCAGCCAGGACGCTGCGTCGATAGGCGCGTTTATCCGGCTCTATCTGGCGCAGACCAACCGTACGGCATCGCCTGTCTTCCTGGCTGGCGAAAGCTATGGCGGCTTTCGAGCAGCATTGCTCGCCAGGAAGCTTCAGGAAGACATCGGCATCAGCCCGAGCGGCGTCGTGCTGATTTCGCCGGCCCTCGAATTCACACTGGTGCGTCCGGACGAGTTCCAGCCGCTCCACTGGGCGCTCGAACTGCCGTCGCTGGCGGCAGTGCGCCTGCACAGCGAAGGCGTTTCTGGCCCGGCTCTGCAGGCACGGCTGGCGGAAGTCGAACGCTATGCGCTCGGCGAATATCTGGCCGCGCTGGCAGGTGGGCTGGAGCAGGGTGGAGGCCTGGCGAGCCAGCGTGTCGCCGCAATCACCGGTCTGCCGCTCGATCTCGTCCAGCGGCACTTTGCACGCATTCCCATAGGGCTGTTCGCCAAGGAGTTTGCACGGGCAAAGGGCAATGTTCTCAGCGCCTATGACGGCAACATCGCAACGGCGGACGTGGCGCCAGAGAGCCTGGGAGTCGAGGGTCCCGATCCGGTGCTCGACCGAAGCGTGCCGGCGCTTACCTCCGCTTTCGTCGGCTATGTGCGTGATGAATTGAACTTCCGTACGGATATCAGCTATCGGCTTCTCAACCGCGAAGTCAGCGGCAATTGGGATTATGGAACGAGCCCGACGCGTCAGGGCTATGCGGGTGTCATGGACGACCTTCAGCAGGCGCGCACGCTGAACCCCAGCCTCGGCGTGCTGATCGTCAACGGCTATAGCGACCTGGTGACGCCGTACATGGGCTCGCGCTACCTGCTTGGTCAAATTCCTTCGCTTGCCGGCGCAAAGCCCATTCGCAGCGAGGTGCTGGAAGGCGGGCACATGATGTATCTGAGGCCGGACGGGCGGGCGGCGCTGAAGCAGGCTGCGTCCGAGCTTTACCGAACGACGCAATGAGACGATTTGCGCAAAAAAGCGTCGGATGCGCTGTTCGCCCTCTCATCAGGCCCTAGTTCCATCGCGATTGATCGGTTACACACCTAGGATGGCGTCTTTTAGCGACGTTCGACAGCGGATTAGCCGGCTCTCCAGAATCGCGCCACTGGCGCGGCGTGCTGCCGAGCGGGCCATGCGGAATACCAGGCCACACAGGCTGACAAGCCTCGTCGACAGCTGGAACGCGCTGTCGCTGGCCACGCAGTTCCTGCTCGCGGGTGGTCTATTCTCCCTGTCGGCCATGGTGGTGGTGGGGATTTCAGTCACGAACCATATAGAAACCGTGGTCACGCAGAATTCGGCTTCCGCTACGGCTCTTTACGTGGACAGCGTTATTGCGCCGCTGCTTCCGGATATGCGCAAGAGCGAAGTCCTCGACGAGAGCGTAGCCCATGCGCTCGATGAAACGCTGGGACAAGGGGCACTCGGCACAAGGCTCGAATCCTTCAAGCTCTGGCGTCGCGACGGAACCATCCTGTATTCGACCGACAAGACATTGATCGGCAAGCGCTTTGAACCCAGCGACAATCTCCGGGCGGCATTCGCCGGCCAAATGGTTTCGGAGTTCGACAGGCTCGACGATCCAGACAGTGAGGCCGAAAGAGCCAGCGGCTTGCATCTCCTCGAGATTTACAATCCGGTGCTGCAGCCATGGTCGGGGGAAGTGGTGGCCGTTTCGGAATTCTACGAGGTCGCCACTGATTTTGAAAAAAACCTGCATCAGGCACTCATTCGAACCTGGCTGGACGTTGCCGCCGTCACAGCGGCCTTCTTTCTTGTGCTGTCGGCAATCGTGTTCCGTGGCAGCCGCACGATCAGCTCACAGAGCCGCTCGTTGAAGCAGCGCATTGCCGAGCTTTCCGATCTGCTCGCTCAAAACAGACTTTTGAGGCTGCGGGTGCAGCGCGCTTCGCAGCGTGCCACCGCACTCAACGAACGCTATCTCAGGCGCATCGGCGCGGACTTGCACGATGGCCCCGCGCAACTGGTTGCTCTCGCGGCGCTAGGGATCGATAGCCCGGTCATTGCCGATCCTGCTACGTCGCAATCGAAGCGTGCGCAGGAATTGCGGGCCATCAAAGCACATTTGGACGATGCCATGCGCGAGATCAGGAGCATCAGCAAGGGCCTTGTCCTGCCGCATATCGAGCATGCCGAACTGGGTGAGATTCTCCAGCTTGCCGTACGGGCGCACGAAGAACGAACCGGCGTCAAAGTGAGACTATCGATGACCGGCGGCCATACCCCGTTGTCGCCGGCGGCCAGGATCTGCATCTTCCGCTTCGTCCAGGAGACGCTGAACAATGGATTCCGTCATGCCGGAGGTGAAGGTCAGTCGGTCGAGAAACATTTCGACGGCGAACGCGTTTGTATCGAAGTGTCCGACGCCGGCCCCGGCTTTGATCCACAAATCGTGCGTCCCGAGGGGCTGGGGCTCGTTGGGCTGCGCGAGCGGGTGGAAAGCCTAGGGGGCCAGTTTACCGTGACGTCCTCACAAAGTGGCACGATCGTGAAAATGGCTCTCAACATCGTTGAAATGGGGCAGACATGACGACATCCATCAAGCTCGCCATCGTCGACGACCACCCGCTGTTCAGGGAAGGCGTTGTGCGCACGCTCGATCAGATCGGCGGGTTCGAGATCGTCGGCGAAGGAAGCAGCAGGGATGATGCCTTGCGGATAGTTGAAGACCGGCGGCCCGACATTCTGCTGATGGACATCTCGGTGCCTGGGGGTGGTCTTGGCGTGATCGAACCGGCCCTGGAACGGCATTCGGCACTGAAAATTGTGATGCTGACCGTTTCGGAAGAAAACCAGCATGTGATGGCCGCGTTGCAGAGCGGGGCGAGAGGCTATGTTCTGAAAGGGGTCGGGTCGAGGACGTTGGCTGCGATCCTGCGCACGGTAGCCTCGGGCGAACGATATGTTTGTCCACAATTGTCGGCGCGCCTGCTGGCCGATCTGTCGGCTCAATCAAAAGAGCCAGCGAAAGTTGACGGACTTGCCGAACTCACCAGCCGCGAAAGGGAGATCCTGACGCTGGTTGCCGCGGGCCTGAGCAACAAACGGATTGGGCTTCGGCTGAACCTGCATGAGAAAACGATAAAGCACCACATGACGCGAATCCTGGCCAAGCTCAACGTCAGCAACAGGACCGAAGCCGCAATGACTTTACGCGATGCGACTGAGCGCCGGCATTCGCCTGTTCGCGATCATGCTTGAGCCGAAACAGCCTCACGGGGCGGCTGTGTGATCTGGCCGTCAGTTGATCATTTCAAGCAACCTGTCCCGATCGGAACGCGTCGCCAGGCGCCGAATGATGGTACGGCCCTTGGCATCGCGCATTTCATATTGGCCGCTATCAACGCGCTCGCTGAGGCCGTTCGAATGCACCACGCCAATGCTCGGCCCACTCACCTCGATCCGGTCTCCCGTGGTTGCATTGATAAAGAGTTTTGGCCTGCTGCCCGGGGTTACCGCGGCGGCGGGATCAGGGAGATTGTCGTCCTGCGACTTTGCTTTGCCCTTGCCGGCTCCGGCATTCGAGTTTGAATTGCCGGAGTTTCCACCCGGATTGCCGGAATTGCCGCCCCCATTCCCATTTCCGTTCCCGCCATTGCCGTTGCCGTTCCCGCCGTCTTTGGCCCAGGCAGCCAGCCGGCCGAGCGGCTGCGATAGTCCGTCGAACACGACGCGATAGGGGCTCACGACGAGAACGAAGGTCAAAACGACTACAGAAATGCCGACATGACGTCCTCGCGAAGATCCGGTCCTTCGTCTCCGGGTCGTCATCAATGAACTTGCCAGTCGCATGGCGGAAATCCCCTTAATCATACGGACCTTTCGTGCTGCCTCCTGTTCGAATTCGTGCGATGCTTAAAACAATGGTTTGTATCGGTAAGGTCAAGACCCACCAGTCCCACGAGGGTAACTGGTGGGTCTCGCTGGCGCAGGAAGGGACTATTTACTGCGCAAGTCTTTTGCCTTCGCTTCGTTGCGTCTCTCGGCGGGGGGCGCCGAGTTCTCACCGTCAGCCAACAATAAATCCAATGGCTGCGATCCCGAAACACAGGCCAAATAACGGAAAAAGCAGCCAACGCGCCTGGTGAACGCTCGAATCCATAGCGGCCTCCTGTAACAGTCGGCATCGCAACGGGGCTCTTCTGAACTCGGTTCCTGAAACTCTCGCGTTTCGGGCTTTTGCGATAGCAGCCTCGGACCAAAGTTCGGCTGTGCAGGCCCTTGGTCGACAGGCCTACAGACTGAAGTCCCTATGCAAGGAGCCGCCTGCATTCGGCGACCTTTGTGTCCACCAGGCGGCGCGATCCACCGGTCCCTTCGAATGCTTTACCTTCCTGGCTCTATGGCGAAGCGACATTGGTCCACTGCATGTCATTGAAACGTCACCAGTAGAGACCCATATGCGGATTGCGTCGGATGTCTCCTCCCATTGCGTCCGGCGCGTTCCCCTCTGGAGGTTACAGACCTTCACGCTTGGCCGGGCTCAACAGTCCGGCCTTTTCTTTTGGTCATCGCTGTCTGGGTCGAGCATCGTTCTGCCGCAGCGCGCCGCCTCAGCTGCGAGGTGGAATTTGCTGGACAGACCATGTGTTGCCGTCAGGATCCTCAAAGAAGACAAATCTGCCCCAGGGAAAATCCTTGATATCGCTGACCTCAATGCCTTGGGCGGCCAGGTGCCGGTGTGCCTCATCGATGTCGGGCACAACCAGCTGCAGACCCCGTATGGATCCCGGGGTGCTGTCGACGATGCCTTTGCCCATGGCAATCGAACAGGCCGAACCGGGCGGCGTCAATTGCACGAAACGTATCTCGTCGCTTACCGTGTGATCATGATCGAGGTGAAAGCCGACCTTCCCAACATAAAAGGCGATGGCATTGTCGACGTCCGATACGGGGACCGGGACCAGTTCCAGCTTCCAATCCATGACAACCCTTTCGCAGCTTTCGCCAAGTGGTGCCGAACACCGTGGGCGACATCCCGCCATCTTCCCAATGCCATTGTCGGCGCGGGCCGCTCAATCGGTCAAGAGATATCCGGCAAAAGCCGGGTTCGGGCAACGTGAGGACTGGTCTCATTGCTGACGGCGTTCGGAACCGATAAGCGCAAGCTCAGTGTTGGCCAAGGCGTTCTCGTGCTTTCCGCCACGCCCGAACCGGGCAGGGTGGCGGTTCGGCCGAGTTTGCCGCGCGCTATGCAGCGCGCTTCGGACCGATCGGCAATTATGCCGTGAACGCCCACGAATTCGGCCTGTCTTCTTCTTGCCGCGATCAAAGACGCCAGCACTGTATCCAAGGGACATCCGAGCCGGTGCAACGTTCTAGCGGCAGTGCGCGATATCCGTTTCAAGGGAATCGCCTATCGCGAGACCGTACGGTGGAATGAAAGGCGACAATCTGGCCGCGGTGACTGCACTCAACGTGGTGGAAAACGGCCAGTTCCGACAGATCGCCGAAATCCGGCAGATGCAGAGTGTCGAGCAGACCAACCCCCGACAGGCTCTCCGACCGAACCGCTTTCCGCCGCTTTGCCAGGCGATTTTCACAGGACCGCGAAACAATTATCTCCGGTCGCCGTTTCGCCCGCAGAACCTTTCGAGGAGGCGACGATGAGCGCGACCGGCTTGGACGTTTTTGACAAAACGCTGCAAATAACAAACATCTGGCTAGACGAGATCATGGTGGATCTTGGTCCGGATCGACACGTCGCCTGGCATACGTTGGGCGCCGTTCTGCGAACCCTTCGGCACAGGCTGCAGGTCGGACTGGCAGCCAAATTGGGAGCGGAACTGCCGCTGCTCGTGCGGGGCGCCTACTATGATCGCTATCGGCCCGCCGACATGCCCGACAAGACACGCTCGCTCGAGGAGTTCCTGCAACACATCGCCGATGAATTGAAATCGACCCGTGCTGTCGATCCCGAGGATGCGGCACGCTCGGTGCTGCGTGTGCTTGCACGGCATATCGACCTTGGCCAGTCGGCAAAGGTGCGGGATGCGCTGCCAAAGGAATCCAGGTCCTCTGGCCTGAAAGCGTGGGCGTCAAATAGCGGCGATCCTGCTCGTGCGGACGCGCGACGGACCGAAGCTTCGAACGTAAGCGCGGGTGGGTCTGGTCGACCCCGGTGACGCTATGTGCCGCGCTCGATGGCAAGGCTTAGCTGGGCAGCCGATGTGGGCTGTCGCGGCCTAACCTGGAAAGATCGTGAAACCGCCATCGACGCGGATTACCTGCCCGTTGATAAAGCGCGCGCGCGGACCGGCGAGGAAGGCCACCGCTTCGGCGATCTCTTCAGGCTCCGCATACCGGTTCAGCGATTTCTTGCTTGAGTCCATACGCTGCGGATCGACCACGCGGCTCGCCTGGAAGCGTGCCGTTTTGGTGGCGCCAGGGCTCACCGCATTGACGCGCACGCCATCGTCGATCAATTCCTTGGCGAGGCAGCGCGTATAATGGACGACAGCCGCCTTGAGCGTCGAGTAGACCACCTCGGGCGAGCATCCGATATGCGCTGCCGCCGAGGCGATGTTGATCACCGAGCCCGAGCCGCGCTTGACCATGGGCGGAACAAAGGCCTGGCAGACCAGCATCGTGCCTATGAGGTTGTTCTCGGTCAGAACCTTGATGTCTTCGTAGTCGATATCGAGTGCGTTGTTGGGATTGGGCTTTACGCCCTTGGCGCCGATGTCGCCGCCGGCGCAGTTGACCAGAATGTGCACGTCGCCGAGATCGGCCTCGATCTTCCTCTTCATCTCGGCGACAGCTTGTTTGTCGCCTATATTGCCGGTGACCGCGGTCACCCGCGTCCCATGCTTCTCCAAGCCCCGGGCAGAGTCGCCGAGATCCGCGAATTCGCCATATTGAGATGGCCGGGTCCAATCGAGGTCGTGGACCGCGACGTTTGCGCCAAGTCCGGCCAAGCGGTCGGCCATCACGCGGCCGAGGCCGCGTCCCGAGCCGGTGACGAAGGCAGTCAGGCCGCTGAGTTCTCGAGCAGTCATGCTGATTTCTCCATTGCAATGAAATCGAACTTCTTCATGTTGGCGGCGCTGCGCCGGATCATGTCGAGCTCGTACGAAACGAGCGCGCCGTCATCGTCCCGTTCCCATGGCGTGCGGTAGTCGGCGTCGTCCGCAAGGCGGTTCACGCGCGCAGCACTCAGGCACGCGGCGAACTCGCGGGCGGTCTTCGGCGCATATCCGTTCCACCAGTCGTCGGTGAGCCAGCGAACGTGACGGGCCTCCAGCGCGCCTGGCTCAAGCACCGCCGTCAGCGTGTCGTGGTGCTCGCCAAGGATGGCTGCCAGTTCGGCGAATGGCACGGCGCCGTCGCCGATCGCGCAGCGGACCAGACGGTAGCCCTCATCCGTGAACTGAATGCGATAATCCTTGAGGTGAACATGGCGGACATGGGGCGCGATCCGGCGCGTGAAGGCAAGCGGCGCCTCGCCGACAGGAAAGGTGTTGCCGGTGTCGTAGGTGATGCCGACACCCGGCCCGCCGAGTTCGCAGAACGCAACCAGTTCGTCGCTGCCGAAGTCCTGATGGTTCTCGATGCCGAGCATCCAGCCCTCGGCCGCCGCACGCGGTCCCCATTCCGTCAAGGCAGCGCGAATCGTGGCGTTGAACTCACTCCATTTCGGTCCCCACGCATTGCGGTCGCCGCACAGGACAGGCGTCAGTGCGATACGGATCGTCGTCGCCTCGAGCAGCCGCGCAGCCCGAAAGGCGTTGTCCAGCGGACCTGCCACCAGCAGTCCGCCGCTCACCACCGGGACGATGTCCAGCGCGGCAAGACGCCTGCGCAGGGCGACGATTTCGGCGTCAGTCAAGTCGGTCAACCAGGGTTCGTAGATCTCGAGCGTGCGTGCGCCTAGTTCCTGCGCCAGCGTAATGAAGCCTTCCAGCCCCACGCCGTCCGGATTGTGCCGTGGCGTGCCGCGGCCCTGCAGTCCGAGATGATAGGTCAGTCCGTAGGGGTTGAGGCCGAGACGAAGCATCAGCTTGGCGGTTCCAATGGAGAGCGGAGAAGCGTCACTAGCGCAGACCAGCATCGACGGTAATGGACTGTTTGGTGATCATGCGGCTGTCGTCGGCTGCCAGGAAGAGCACTGTGCGTGCAATCTCCTCGCCCAGCAGGACGCGGCGGATCAATTGCCGCTGCACCGTCTGGTCGACTGCCTCCTGCGTCTTGAACCACAGCTCGCGCTGCCGCTCGGTCATGACGGCGCCGGGTTCGACCGCATTGACGCGGATGTTATCCGGTCCGAACGAGCGCGCCAAAGCACGCGTCAGCGCCACCACAGCCCCCTTGGCGGTGGCATAGGCCACCATCTGGTCCGCTCCGAAACGCCAGGCGATGGAAGAGAAGTTTATGATCGAGCCGAAGCCGAGTTCCTTCATATGCGGATGCACAGCCTGCGCGGCGAAGAAGTGATGCCTCAGATTGACGTCGAAGCTGCGGTCCCAATAGTCGGCCGTTACCGCGTCGATGGGATGGCGTTGATCATTGGCGGCGTTATTCACCAGGGCGGCGACCGGACCAAGCCGCGCGCGCACGCCTTCTACCGACGCCTTTAGCGCATCGACGTCGGTCACATCGCAATGGAGATATAAGGGAGCCTGCCCGGCGGCACCAGCGAGCTCGCTCACCAACGCCTCCGCTGGCTCGTCTTGCACGTCGAGAAAGGCTACCCGGGCGCCATTCGAGGCGAAGGCACGGACCATATCGGCGCCGATGCCGGAGGCGCCGCCGGAGATCAGCACGACCCGATCGGTCAAGCTCGGATAAGTCGCGAATTGTACGGACATCGATTACAGAAGCGCCTTGGTTGTTGGATCGAACAGACAGGCGCGCGACATATCGATGCCCAGCGTTATCGTCTCGCCCATGACTGGAGCGTCGTCCGGCTCGAAACGGCCGGTGATCTCCAGGTCACCCAGCCTGAGCACGGCAAGCGTCTCGGCCCCGGTCGGCTCGACCAGTTCGACCGGCGCCTGCATGGACGCCACAGCAGGTTTGCGCGACTTCAGATCGGTCGTGAAACGGTAGATGTGTTCCGGCCGGATACCGAGCACGACGTCCTTTGGCGCACCGGCGGACATCGGCGCGGCAAGGGCAAGGCTGGCATCGCTGCCGTCAGCGGCGCGTACCGAGATGCTGGTCGAGCCGGTAAGCCGGGCGGGGATGAAATTCATCGCCGGCGATCCCATGAAACCGGCAACGAACATGTTGGTCGGCCGGTCGTAGATCCGCTTCGGCGTGTCGAACTGCTGGACCGAGCCCTGGTTCATCACCGCAATGCGGGATGCAAGCGTCATCGCCTCGACCTGATCATGGGTGACGTACACCGTGGTCTTGCCAACGCGATGGTGAAGCTTCTTGATTTCGGTACGCATATCGACGCGCAGCTTGGCGTCCAGGTTGGACAGGGGCTCGTCGAACAGAAACAGCTTTGGGTCGCGTACGAGGGCGCGCCCCATCGCGACGCGCTGCCGCTGCCCGCCCGAGAGCTGGCCGGGCTTGCGTTTAAGCAACTGTTCGATCTGCAGGAGCGCGGCAACCCGTTGGACAGCTTCCGCCTGCGCCGCTTTTGGCACGCCGCGGCTTTCCATGCCGAAGGTGATGTTCTGGCGCACTGTCATGGTGGGATAGAGGGCGTATGACTGGAACACCATCGCAATGTCGCGGTCCTTGGGTTGCACGGAGTTCACCAGCCGGTCGCCGATCCATATCTCGCCCGACGTGACGGTTTCGAGGCCGGCGATCATGGCGAGCAAGGTTGACTTGCCGCAACCCGACGGGCCGACAAGGGCGACGAATTCTCCGGTCTTAGCCTCGAGATTGATGCCGGCAAGAATCTCGAGCGAGCCGTAGCTCTTGTGAAGGTTGCGGATCATCAACGCGGACATGGGCGACGCCTCATTTGATGGCGCCCTGGGTGAGGCCGCGCACGAAGTATTTTCCACCGAACAGATAGATCAGCAGCGGTGGCAACGCGCCGATCAGCACGGCTGCGCTCATCACATCGTAAGCACGCGCGGTCGTGCCGCCGGCCGTGAGCGCGACCAGTGCCGCGGTAATGGGCTGCTGCTGGCCTGATGTGAAGACGACGCCGAACAAATACTCGTTCCAGATGCCGGTGAACTGCCAGATGACGGTGACAATCAGAATGGGCGGCGACAGGGGCAGGATGATCTTGCGGAAGATCCGCCAGAAGCCGGCGCCGTCGATGCGTGCCGCCTTGATCAGGTCGTCCGGTATGCTGACGTAGAAATTGCGGCAGAACAGGGTGGTGAACGAGATGCCCTGGACGACGTGGATAAGCACCAGCCCATATGTCGAATTGGTCAGGCCGAGCTTGCCGAGCAGGAACGCCCACGGCATCAGCGAAATCTGGCCGGGCATGAATACGCCAAGCAGCATCAGATTGAAGATCAGTTCGGAACCCCTGAAGCGCCATTTGGAGAGGATGTAGCCGTTCATGGCGCCGAGAATGGTCGAGATGATGGTGGCGGGGATCGTCATCGCCAGCGAGTTGAAGAAATTGCGCTTCATGCCCTCGCAGGTACCGCTGACGCAGTAGGATCCCCAGGCCTGCGCCCACGCATCGAACCGGAAGCTGCGCGGTACGGAGATGAGGCCGTTGCGGGCAATCTCCGACTGCTCGCGCAATGAGTTGAAGATCACCACCAGCAATGGCACAAGATAGACGACCGCGAAAAGCGTCAGCACGGCATAGACAAGGAAGCGGCTCCAGAAATGCCGGCGCGTGGCAGCGGCTTCCTCCGGATCAAAACGGGCATTAGGGGCAACTTCAGCCATTGCGGCCCTCCGCCCGCCGGCGCCAGACGATCCACAAGGAGTACGGCACCAGCACTACCGCGACCGCCGCGAGCATCATCATCGCCGCGGCGGCACCCTCGCCGATTTGGCCGCGCTGGAACATCAGGTCGTAGACATAGATGGCGGGGAAGGTCGTGGACACGCCTGGCCCGCCCCGCGTCAGCGCCGCCACCAGGTCGAAGGTCTTGATGGCGAATTGTATCTGAATGACCGCCACCGCCAGGAATATCGGAGCGATGGTTGGCAGGATGACCCTCCGATAGGTCCGGAAAACCGACGCGCCGTCGATTTGCGCGGCTTTGACGAGATCCGGATCGACCGACCGCAGACCAGCCAGGAAAAGTGCCATTGCGAAGCCGGACGACTGCCAGATACCGGTTATGATCACCGCATAGATCGCGGTGTTGCGGTTGGCCGTCAGGGCGAAGCTGAAGTCGGTCCAGCCAAGCCCTCGAACGAAGGCCTGGATACCGTCGACAGGGTTATACAGCCAGCTCCACACCGTACCGGTGACGATGAAGGACACCGCCAACGGGTACAGAAAGATGGTGCGCCAAACCGCCTCGCCGCGGACGCGCTGGTCGATCGCGATCGCGAGCAGCAGGCCAACCGCCATCGAGCCTACGATATAGAAGCCGCTGAACAGGAAGAGATTCGTATAGGCGATGTTCCAGCGCCGGTTTGCCCAAAGCGAAGCGTAGTTGTCCAGGCCAACGAACCCATAGGTCGGCAACAGCGACGAATTGGACAGGGAGATGTAGAGCGTCCAGAGTGTGAAGACGAAAACATAGATGAAACTCGCCGCTATCGATGGCGCCAGCACCAGAATGGGCACCATCGTGCCCAGGCGCTCGCGCCACGGACGGGCCGCGGCAGCTGCGGCTGGTACAATCAGATCATGGGTGGACATCGGGCTGCTCCGGCGAGGTCTGGCCAGGCGCTTCGCCCCGGCCATCATCGGCAGCGTCACTCCTGCGCTTCGGCCGCATCCGCCATCGCATTGGCCGCGTCCTGCGCACTCATATCCGGCGTTGTTACAAACTCCGTGATGCTATCCATTATTGCGCCGCGGACCTTTTGCGGAACCGTCATGTTGTGCGCCATTGAACGCACGAGCGTGCCGGCGGCGATCGAGGCTTGCAGATCCTTTTGCGAGAGTTGCTGGCAGGGATTGAAGCCGTTCGAAAGATCGACGTCGAGGCGGGCCGGGATGGACCCTTTGGTCTGATTGAAAATGGTCTGAAATTCGGGCGACAGGATGATGCTGGCAAGCAGCTTCTGTCCCTCGATGTAGTCCGGGTCCTTTTGCTTGAAGAACACGACCGAGTCCGAATTCAAGATGAAGCCGGGCTTGCCCCAATCGGTCGGCGCCTGTGCGCAGACATAGTCGGTGCCCTCCTTGAAGCCGCCGGCCGTCAGCAGGCCGATCGTCCAGTCGCCCATGATGTGGAAGGCGGCCTCGCCGCGGCCGACGAGATGCGACATGGTATCCCAGTCACGCCCGTTCATGCCGGGGTCCATGTACTTCGAGGTCATGGTGCGAAACTGCTCGAAGGCCTTGACCATGCCGTCGCTACGCATGGCATCGACGTCGCCCTCGACGAAAGCTTTCCTGTAGAGATCGAGGTCCTGACCGTACACGACCACTTCGAAGACCGTCGAGTCGGTCCAGTCGGCGGTCGAGTGCGAAATGCAGATCTTGCCGCTGGCCACGATCTTGTCGCAGGCGGCGTTGAATTCCGCCCATGTCTTCGGCATCTCGGTGACGCCCGCGTCCTTCATGACCTTCGGCGATGCCCACAGCCAGTTGATGCGGTGGATGTTCATCGGCGCTGCCACCCAATTCCCGGTCGGCTTCATCACCGGCAGCAATTCGGGAGCGACGACCTTCTCCCAATTTTCCGCCTTCGCCAGGTCGTCGAGATTGGCTGTCATGCCCGTCTCGTTCCATTCGGCGATCTCGGGGCCTTTGAGTTGCACAGCGGGAGGTGCGTTGCCGGCGATCACATCGGCACGCAGTTTGGCCAGGGTATTGGCCGTATGGCCTGCGATGGAGGTCTGCTGCCAGGTGCCACCCTTGGCGGTAAACATCTCGCCGAGCTTGGCGATAGCCTGGGCGTCCGATCCGGTGGCCCATTGATGCAAGAGGTTGGTCTTCGGCTCCGCGAGCGCTGTTCCGGTAATCAAGGTGAAGGCGGTAGCGGCCGCAAAGGCCGTCCTCAGGTATTTCATCGTTTCACTCCCATATGTGATGCACGGTTCGTTTCGACCGCTTGTGGCCTGCGATTTGAGGTCGTGGCCGGCGAGATGCAGTAATCTCCGTTCTTTCCAAGATGACATATTTGAGCTATCAGTCAACATGCTTTGTGCTCATCATGAACAAACCTTCGCTTAGAAATTGGCTGATCGACAGGCCGTCCGCGTCGCCGGAGAGCCTGATCGTCCGATGCTTGCGCGAGCGCGGCGTGCTTTCCGCGTCGCAAATTACCCGCATTACCGGTTTGGCGCGGTCGACGGTTTCAACCGCGCTCAACGGCTTGAGAAAGTCAGGGATGGTGATCGAATCCTCGGCCCATCGTGACGCGGCCAGGGGCATTGGCAGGCCGGCCACGGCATTGACGCTCAATCCCGCTGCGGGCACCTGCGTCGGCATCCACCTGGGCCTCGACGAGATGCGGTGCGTCGTCGCCGACGTCTCGCATTCTTTCGTTGCCGAACAAACTATCCCCATGGGTCTGGACTACCAGCCGCAACAGGCGGCCCAGCTCGCCAAGTCAGTAATTGCCCGATGCTACGAAGAGAACGGTCTGCCGATGGCGGGGCTCCTGGGGGTTGGGGTCTCCGTCTCGGGCCCAGTCAGCCGCGAAGGAGTGGTGCTGCGCGCGAGTATTGTTCCGACCTGGGCCGGGGTCAACATCCGCGATGTGTTCGGGCCGGTCCTCGAACAGCCGATCTTCGCCGACAATGAGAGCAACTGCTCGGCCATTGCCGAGCTGATGTGGGGTGCGGCCGTCGGCCACGACGATTTCGTGCTGTTCAAGGTCGATCTGGGCGTCGGCGGGGCCATTGTCCAGCACGGCCGGCTGGTGAGCGGCATCGCCGGCGGCGCCGGCGAATTCGGGCACATCAGCATCGATCCCGGCGGCGACCTTTGCCGGTGCGGCAATCGCGGATGCCTGGAGCTCTATGCCAGCTTTGCCCGGCCGCTCGAGCAGATTTCGCGCATCGTGCGGCGGCCGGTCACGATGGACGATGTGATCATGATGGCCGAGCAGGGCGACGTGAGGGCGCTGCGGATGATCGAGGACACCGCAGAGTTCGCCGGCCGTGGCCTTGGCCTGATCGGTTCGGTGCTCAATCCGCCGCTCATCATAATCGGCGGCCGCATGGCCTTGGCGGGCGACATTCTCCTGGCGCCACTGATCGCGTCATATGAACGCCATACGCTCATCAAGTCCCGCGATGTGGCGCCTGCGCTGCGCACGCGGATAATCGTTGGCAAGCACACGGAGAACGACGCACTGCTCGGCGCGGTCGGCCTCGTGCTGCGCCACAACAGCCGGCTTCAATGACCTGACTCCGCTTCGGGTGGTACTCTGAGGCTCGTTGTTCCAAATCGGTGCGCACCCGCATCGCAGCCAAGTCCCTCCGGCCTTTGGACTGGTTCACTCTGGCGCGTTAGAGCGTGGCCGATGATGAGCGTGCCGAGAGGTGTCACAAGAATCGCGTAGGTTTATGGTGTTAACGGGCAAAGCTTGGGGAGCAGTCGTCAATGCCGTATTGCTGCAGCAGGCCGAGCCCTACCTCTCGCCCGGCCGGGAAAACTGTAAGATGAAGCAAAGCGGAGTTGTCTTGCCGCACGGCGGTGGGCGGGTGGTGCCGGCTCTCGGGATCGACGTCCATGTGTGGCGGGTTGCTCTCGATGCTCCCCTTTCGCAGTCGGACATGGCCGTGCTCAATCCAGCCGAATTGACCAGGGGCGGACGGTTTGTTTTCGAGCAGGATCAGCGGCGCCATCTGGCAGCTCATGCCGGCTTACGCCGGGTGCTGTCCATGTACACCGGCCGAGCGCCGGGAGAACTCGATCTGCGGGAGACCCCACAGGGAAAGCCGTTCCTTGCGGACGGGCGCCTCGCCTTCAACCTTTCGCATTCGGGGGATCTTGCCCTTGTGGCCGTGGCTGCCGCCGGGCAAGTCGGCGTCGATGTCGAGCGCGTCGCCCCGCGGAGCGGCGAGATGTCCATGGCCCGTTCTCTGTTCGCGCCCGGCGAGATCGCACAACTTGAGTCACTGGCGCCAGAGGCCCGCCGCCTCATGTTCTGCCGGCTTTGGACTTGTCGCGAAGCCGTGCTCAAGGCTGCCGGCGTCGGCCTCTCCGGGGTGGGACTCGAGATTGGGATGGACGGGAGCGGCGAGGCCTATATCCTCTCGCCGCCACTGGAATTGGTTGAACCCCTCAGGCTCATTGAGTTCCGCCCAAGCGCGCACCACGTGGCCGCCGTCGCCTGGAGTGCACGCAGTCCTCAGGTCGTCGCACGCCGCTTCGATTTCGACTTGGGATTGCGTTGACGCTCCGGAACGGGCCTCGGGGACGCCTGTTTTTGGCGACGAGGATCGAGCGGACGGGTTTCTCTTCAAAAGCAGCCACATCGGCCTAAAAACTAATCAAATTGGCCTAAAAAGTAATCAAATCGGCTTAAAAGACACATTTTGCGATAAAAATGCTAACCTGGCGAGTTTTGCTCTTGGAGCTTCCGTTAGGACATGCACTTAAATACGCCGTGACTGTAAGTGCGCCGTGGGTTGGGCAACCCACGGTGTATACTAGGCGGGGGTCTGGGCATGAACATTCATCGTGGGGGCGATGCCCCTCAGCAGGTCATTGAGTCAACACAGCCAATCGCAGTTATCGGAATTGGTTGCCGGTTTCCTGGAGGAATCCAGGACGCGGACTCGTACTGGAACTTTCTCTTGGAGAAGAACTGCGGCATCGTCGATATCCCGGCGGATCGATGGAATGTCGATGCATTCTATGATCCGGAGCCCGATGCCCGGGGAAAGATGCGGACGCGCTGGGGTGGGTTTCTTGCCAGCGACGTTTTCGGCTTCGACCCGAGTTTCTTCGACATGTCGCCCCGCGAGGTGACAACGATGGACCCGCAGCAGCGCCTGGCGTTGCAAGTGGCCTTCGAGGCCGTCCAGGATTCGGAGCGCACATTGGCCGACCTGCGCCGCGGGCGCACCGGCGTGTTCATCGGAATCTCGACCAACGATTTCGCGCAGAACCTGCGCCGCGGACGTGTCGGTGGTGGGGATATTTTTGCCGGCACCGGTTCGGCGTTCTCGATCGCGGCCAACCGAATATCCCACCGTTTCGATCTGAAAGGGCCGAGTATCGCCGTCGACACGGCATGCTCGTCGGCGCTCGTTGCCATCGACCAAGCGGTGCGCCACCTGAGCACCGGCACCTGTGAGACGGCGCTCGCCGGCGGCGTCAACTGCATGCTCGATCCAGGCCCGTTTATCGCATTCTCCAGCGCCAACATGCTTTCGCCGACCGGCGGTATCTACACCTTCGACGAAAGGGCGGACGGGTTCGTGCGCGGCGAAGGCTGCGGTTTCGTTTTGCTGAAGCTTCTCGACCGGGCAATTGCCGACGGCGACCGGATCTATGGCGTGATCCGTCATTCGATGGTCAATCAGGACGGGTATACGCCGACCCTGACCTCGCCGAGCGGGGAAGCACAGCAAGCGATGCTGGAGGCGCTGGTGGAAGGCGCCGCCATCGATCCGGCCGATGTCGACTATGTCGAGGCCCATGGAACCGGCACGCCGGTCGGCGATCCAATCGAGGCGGCTGCTATCGGCCGCGTATTCGGTGTGAATTCACGCCCAAAACCGGCCTATGTCGGATCGTTCAAGCCCAATCTCGGCCACCTCGAATCGGCGTCCGGTATTGCGGGTTTCATCAAGACGGTGCTGACGGCGGGAAAGGGCATCGTGCTGCCGAACCGGAATTTCGAGCGCCCGAATCCGAGCATTCCGTTCGACGCGCTCAACATCGCTGTGGCAACGAAGCCGACGCCGATCGACCACCACGGCCGGCCGATCCTGGCCGTCGTCAACTCCTTCGGCTTTGGCGGTACCAATGCCTCCATCGCCGTGGAAGGATGGCGGGGGTTGTCCGCCAGCGCCAACCGTGCGCCAAGGCCGGTGATAGCCCGCCATCCGATAGCCGTCCCGATCTCGGCCGGCAGCACGGCCGGACTGGAACTGTGGGCCGGCCGTCTAGCCGATGCGCTGGAGCAGGGAGGCTCCCTTGCGGAGACCCCGGTCGAAGACATCACCGCCCATTTGAGCAGCGCGCGCGATAACTTCGCCCAACGGGCTGCGCTCATCGTCGAGCCGGAGCGTGCCGCGCTCCAGACCCAACTGCGCGCATTGGCTAAGGGAGCCATCGAGCAAAGCGCGGAAGGGCCAACCATCATCACCGGCAGGGCATCCAACCGTCGGCTCGCCATCGCCTTCTCGGGCCAGGGCGGCCAGTGGTGGGCCATGGCGCGCCGCCTGTTGAAGGAAGACCGTGCGTTTCGCCGAACCGCCGAGATGTTCGACGAAGTGCTGCGTCCGATGGTCGGCTGGTCGACCGTCGAGGAGATGCTGCGGGACGAGAAAAAGACCCGCATCAACGATGCCGACGTTACCCAGGCATCCATCTTCACCACGCAGATATCCCTCTACGAGCGCTGGACAAAGGCCGGCGTGCGGCCTGAGCTTCTGATCGGCCACAGCTTCGGCGAGGTCGCGGCCACCTACGTTTCAGGTATCATCGATATCGAGACGGCGGCTCGCATCATTGCCAAACGCGGCCTCATCCCGCTGAAGAGCGAGCGGCGCGGTGCAATGGCCACGATAGGGCTGACGGTCCATCAACTCGAACCTTTGCTGCCCGGTGACGAAAGCGTTGTCATTGCCGCCTACAACGGCCCGATCGCGCAAACGATTTCCGGCATGGAGGACGCGGTGCTTGGCGTGCTGGCCAAGGTCGCGGAAGCCTATCCCGATGCGACGGCCCGCCGGATGACCATGGATTTCGGATGGCACAGCGCGCATCTGGAAGACTGCAAGGAATGGTTCCTCGGCGAACTGGGTCCGGTCGCCTGGAAAGAAGGCCGTCTGCCGATCATCTCGACGGTCACCGGCATATTCGAGACGAAGTTCGACGCCGACTACTGGTGGGCCAATTTGCGCCAACCCGTCAGCTTTACCAAGGCCTTGGATTTCACCCTCGATTTCGGCATCAATACTTTCCTGGAAATAGGTCCGCACCGCACGCTGACGCCGCTCATCCGAGGCATCTCGCAGGAGCGCGGGGTAGACGCCGCCGCGGTGAACTCGCTCGATCGCAAAACTGACGATTTCTGGACGCTGGCGCGGGCCGAGGGCAGCCTTCATGTTGCCGGCGTCGAATTCGACCGGCCGAAATCGTTGAGTGGCCACGTGGCCGTTCCCAAGTTACCCTGGAACAACCAGCGCCTGCTGAATACATCCGAGGAAACCAAGAACTTCCTGTTCGAGGCACCCCGGCACGCACTGCTTGGATGGCGCGACTTCACTGCGGCGCCGTCCTGGACGAACGAAATCACGCTCAGAGGCTTCAAATTCCTGGCTGACCATCGGGTCAGCGGCGATTGCCTCTTCCCGGCCGTCGGTTACATCGAAATCATGGGGGCCGCACTGCGCGACCATTTCGGCTCTGAGTCCGTGGAACTGCGTGATTTCAAACTGTACGAAGCGCTTTCCATCGCGGAGGACGACGTCGTACTGTTTACGACGACGTTCGATCCGGTCGGTAGCAGGCTGCGCATCGCCACGTTCCATCGAGGTTCGGAGGATGGCTGGAGGACGCGTGCCGAAGCTTATGGCTTCAGCCACAAATATGAACTTGCACCAGCTCCTGCCGACCTGCTGCTGGATCGCCCGAACCTAGTCGAAAAGACGGAATTCTACCGTCTCGCCGAACGGCACGGGCTTGAATACGGTCCCTATTTCCAGTCGGTGAACGCACTCGACATTGTCGGCGACCGCCTGGTTGCCAAGCTGTCAAGCAAGGATCCCAACTTGGCGAAGCAGTATTTCGCCTTCCCCGGATTGCTGGACGCGGTGCTCCAGGCCGGCATCGGCCTGGCTTCACATCGAGACGGCGTGTGGGTTCCAGGTGAATCGCTGCCGCCGGCTAATGAAGACAAGGCCCAGTATCAGTTGCGCCTGCCGACCGGCGCCCGCAAGATCCTGCTGGGCGCTCCTTTGACGCCCGAGGTGATCGTCGACATCCAGCCGGGTCTCGACCCGTACTCGATGCGGTTCAGCGTGTTCTCGCCGGAAGGGCAGCCGCTCATCGTTCTCGACAACCTTCAGACCAAGGCGCTGGGCAAGGTCAGGAGCAGCAGGGCCAAGCAAGGTGCCGGCTCGGGCTCCAGTGTTTTCGAGGAGCATTTCGAGAAGCAGGAAGCCAAACCGGCAGCGCCCTCATTGCGTTGCGCCCACTGGTTGGTGGTGGGTGATGGAACGCAGCGCCTCGAAGCGACATTGGCTGAGCTGGTTAGCCGCGGAGCGACGGTCGAGGTCGCAAACCCCGCGCCGTTCCTGAACCTCGATGCGGATGAAGCGCTCGCCACGATCCGGGCATTCATGACCAAATCGGGTGGGACAGGTGGCATCCTGTTCAGCGCCGCCACCCCCGAAAAACTCGACGACAAAGCAGGCGGGGACGAGCTTCTCGCCAGGATCACGCCTATCGTGCACCAATTGATCACGCTTGGAAAAGTCATCGACCGGCTGCACAGTTCGTCCGAACAGCGGCCCGAACTGGTTGTCGTCACGTCCGGCAGCCGGCTTGTGCAAGGTGACCAGCCGATGAGCCTTTCAGGCCTGAGTGAGAGCGCCTTAATCGGCATTGCTCGCACAATGGCAAACGAGTTCAAAGGTTTGGGCATCCGCCTTATCGATGCGGATCCCACATCGCTGCAGTCGGGGGTGAGCATTTCGGGCGCCGTGCTGGAGGAAACCGCAGAGACGGAATTCATCCTGCGTGGCGCCGAACGCTATGTCCCGCGGCTGGAGCAACTGGCTTTGCACGAAGTGGCGCCGTTGCGGCGGACGCTGGAGACCGCGCGGGATTCTTCCAACTTCGCCGTCACCATGACGGGGCCTGGCACCATCGACAACATCGTACTACGCGAAATCGCCGATCCCGAATTGGCGCCAGACGAGGTCATGGTCGAGGTCGCCGCGGTCGGATTGAACTTCCGCGACATCATGGCGGCCACCAGCATCTTGCCGGACGAGTTGGAGAATGACGAGGCATACTGGCGCAATCTCGGGCTGGAGTTCGCCGGCACCGTCCGCAGGGTCGGCGAACGGGTGACCAATCTCAAGCCCGGCGATCGCATCATGGGTATGGGCAAGGGCTACCTCAGACGCTTCGCCAAGCTCCGGGCGGATCTCGCCATGCGCGTACCCGATGGTATTGATCTGATCCAGGCCGCGACCCTCCCGACAGCCTTCCTTACCGCTCACTACGCTCTCAAACATATCGGCCGATTGGCACAGGACGAAACCGCGCTGATCCATCTGGCTTCGGGTGGTGTCGGGCTCGCCGCCATCCAGGTCGCGCATGATGTGGGGGCTCGAGTCTTCGGCACTGCAGGCAGCGACACAAAACGCGCCTTCCTGAAGACATGGGGCGTGGATGAGGTCATGAACTCGCGCGCTCTCGATTTCGCCGACGAGGTGCGTTCCCTTACGCGTGGCCGCGGCGTCGACGTGGTGCTGAACGCGCTGTCTGGCAACGGCATCGACAAGAGTCTGGAGTGCCTGGCGCCCTTCGGCAGGATGGTCGAAATCGGCAAGCGCGATCTCGCCGACGACAAGCCGATCGGGCTTCGCTCGCTTTATCGCAACAACGCCTATTCGGTCATCGATCTCTCGACGCTCCCCGTCGAGAAGGAGAGCCTCTTCAGGCAATTGCTGGTGGAGGTGGAGGCTAAGGTTGCCGCCGGCGTCTATAAGCCGCTGGAGGCGACCCGCTTCCCGGCATCGCGCGCGGCAGAAGCCATGCGCATGCTTTCGCGAGCGCTGCACATCGGTAAGGTGATCGTCACTTTCGACGAACCTTCCGTGGACATCGAACTTGACCTCGGCGCACAGTTCGCCGTCTCCGCTCAGGCTTCCTACCTCGTCACTGGTGGGCTCAAGGGATTTGGCGTTGCGATCGCCGAGTGGCTCAGTCAGAAAGGCGCGGGAACCATCATCCTTGCCAATCGAAGCGGTGTTCCAGATGCCGAAGCGGCTGTGGCCATCGAGATCATGGAGCAACGTGGCACGCGCATCGTTCGCGCCGCTCTGGACGTGACCGATGCTACTGCCGTCGGCAGGCTGATCGGCGAATATGCTGGGGGTGACGCTCCTCTGCGCGGCATCGTGCACGGCGCCGCGGTGATCGAGGACGCTTTCGTCTCGCAGCTCGATGCAGGCAAGATCGACCGCGTGCTGAGGCCGAAGATAGCCGGCGGGTGGAACTTGCATGTCGCCGTTGTCGAACACGATATTCCGCTGGATTTCTTCGTGAATTTCTCGTCGATCGCGCAGGTTATCGGTTCGTCTGGGCAGGCCAACTACACAGCGGCCAACTCTGTTTTGGACGCAATCGCCACGTACCGCAGGGGTCGCAACCTGGCCGGCTCGTCCACCGCCTGGGGCATGATCGCCGGCAGTGGATTCGTTGCCAGGTCGGAAGCAATGACCAACTATCTCGATAGCGTAGGCATCAAGCCGGTTCAGGATTCTGAAGCGGCGGCGGCCCTGTCCTATCTTGTGCGCGCCAGATCGGAGAATCTCGGCTTTGCCAATATCGACTGGGCTGCGATCGCACGCACGAACCCCGGCGCAGCGACGAATCCGAGGATTTCGCCGCTGCTTGGAGACAGAACCGGAGGGCGGTCTCGCATTCAGGCCGAGCTTGCAGCCGCGCCGCGCGAGGCGTGGGACGACCTGCTCGCCGACATGATCCGGCGCGAAGTGGCGAAAGTCCTCAAGGTCGAGGCAAGCGCCTTGGCGGATGACCGCAAGCTCAGTGAGCTCGGTCTCGACTCCCTCTCATCGTTCGAACTGAAAAACCGCGTCGAGGCTCAGGTCGAAGTCGACATCCCTGTCGCCAAGTTCCTGCAAGCGCCGACGATCGCGGGACTGTCGCGCCTCGTTGCTTCCGCTTTTGAGGCGAAACTGAAGGCGTCCGCCTTGCAGGTCCTGGCCGCACAAGCGAGTTCCGATGGCGTTGCAGCGCAGGAAGCCTTCCGGCCTCTTGGCCGCCAGGTCAATGCGATGATGCTGGATGGACTGCCGATGTCGTCGGCGGTCGCAAAGGCGGACAATCAGATCCTGGTCGAGACGAGTATTGAGCCTGGCGTGTCGCTGGCCGCGCTTGCGACAAGATTGGCGCGACTGGTCGAGCGACACGACGCGCTCCGGATGACCGGTGCGATATCGGCGTCCGGCGCCGGGGAGATCGGCTTCGAGGCTCAACCGATTGTTGAAGTGCTTTCGCCGGGCGGTCGTTTGGGCGATGTGGCGCTGCCTGGTCCGCTATGGCGGATCGGCGCGTGGCAGCGGCAGGATGGCGGTCACGATCTACAAATCCGGGCTCATCGCGCGGCTGCCGACACGTTGTCGGTTCATCTTTTGCTTGCGCAGCTTGTGCAAGACGAAGCAGAAGCGGTCGAAGCAGGGCCTAGTTTTACCGACTACGCGCGCGCAGCTCATCCGATGCCCGGATCGAGCGAGTATCGTCGCGACCTCGCCTATTGGAAGGAGATACTTCACCACGCGCCTGCGATCGCACCGATCCCCGGCCGCAGTCGTGCCGCGTCTCCCGTCGGTATGGGAACCAACAGGGGCCGTATCGGGTTGCTGGAGATCACGCTTCCAGCAGCAGCATTCGCGTCGGGATCGGAGTTGCCGGCCGCGCGCTTTCTGGCCGCCTATGCCAAGGCCTTGGCAAGCCGCCTCTCGCTCCAATCAATCGTCGTCGACCGCTGGTATAGCGAGCGCGGGCAGGGAGCACCAAGCGGATTGATAGGCCCCTTGGATGGGTCCTATCCGATTGTCCTGCGAGCCATGAATGAACTCGGTTACGATCTGCTGAGGAAGGTCGAGCGTGCCGACGCAAACGGCCACGCGCATCGGTCAATGGATACGTCGTCTCTGGAACTGGCGCTCGAAGAAGATCTGCGCATTCGCCATGTTTCGCTGCGCCAATTCGGCTTCGCTTTTCTCGACCGTAGCCAAGTTACGGCGCTCGCCGCCTTGGACCATCCTCTCGATGCGATCCCCGCATCCGCGCACGAGATACAATTGTCCGCAGCGACCAGCGAAGCCGGCGTTGTCTGCCGGCTGACCGTGGATCTCGACGTTGTCGAAGAAGCAGCAGCGCGGTTGCTACTCGATCAGTTTCTCGACGAGCTTTCCTCCGAGCTCGAAACGTCAGGCCGCCTGGTGCCCATCGCAATGGGCTGGAGTCTGCGCGAGTGGTCCGGTCAGCCGAGTGGAGGCCAGGATGTCGAGCGCTCACCGCTCAACGGCGTGCCCAACGTCGAAAGAGAGATAGCAGTAACTAGCACGCAATTGGGATTACTGCGTTTCCAGGAACATCCAGACGCGACTTCGCATGCGCGTGCCGCATTCATTGTAAGCAAGGAGTTCAAGATCCGGCCGCAAATGGACGCCGATCGTCTCAGACGGGCGATCGAAACGGTCATGGCGCGACACGAGGTGATGCGTACCCGGTTCTTCCGCAAGGGGGCTAGATACGGCGCGTATCTGGAAAGGACCCCGACCGATTTCTTCAGGGTCGAGCAAGTCGCCGACGAATCCGAAGCGTTAGAGCGCGCAACCGAACTCGCGCAGGAAGGCATAGATATCCAGGCGCCGATGTTCCGTGTCACCGTCATCCGGTTCGGCTCCGAGAGCGACCTTATCGTCGCCAAGGCACATCATCTCGTTGTTGACGGCTATTCCCTCGGCCTCATCGTCGAGGAAACAGTCAAGGCTTATCTCGGCCTGCCTCTTGATCCGGTGGAAATGAGTATCGACCGATTCATCCGGGATTTCGACCATGTCGGAAAGCCTGGTTCGTTCGAACGGCGCGACGCATTCCTGCGCAAGGTATTCGCCGAGCCCTTGCCGCAAATTCCCAATCTCGGGCGCAAGGCGAAAGGCCGCCGGACGAATGTCAACCTGATCGATTGCAGCCTTAGCGAGGACGTGACGCTCTCGATAGCCAGCGACCAGCAGGATGCGCTGCGCAAGCGTGCCAGGGCAGCCGGCACGACGGAAACGGCCATGATCATCGCGGCCTTTGCGCAGACCATCGGGTCGCGCGGCGGCGTGGACGATATGGTGATGCAGGTTCCAGCAGCGTTGCGCCACGACCGGCGGCTGGAGAACTATGTCAATTTCGTCGCCTCGGACGTCCCTGTGCGTGCGCGGCTGTCTCGGTTCGAGACAATCGAAGCGTTAGCCGGTTCGCTCGGAGAAGGGATCGAAGAGGCTATCCAGTTCGCGCCCTTCATGGATTCGAACTACTTCGGAGACGTGCATGACGAAGTCGTGGCCAAGGGCTCCTATACCTCCCTCTTCGTCGCCGGCACCCAAACAGTCGACAGATGGACACGCGCCACGCAGTCGGCCCCCCTTCAAAGGGCCCATGCCGGTGGCGAACTTGATCTCGGCATGTTCAAAGTGACGCCCCTGCCTGACATGCGACGAGAAAAACCACGTACCAGCGAGATGGATCTGCGTACCTTTCCGACCGCGAACGGTCTTGGTCTGACCTTGATATTCGACCAATTGGGCTATGACCGTGCAGAAGCAGAAGATATCCTGAGGGAAGTCATCGAACGACTGTTGGCTGGGCAACCGGCGGTCGATGCAGCCGAGCAGGCGGCGATATAGTGATGCGTCGATTCAGGGGTCAGCGGGGCCGGTGGAAGCCGGTGCAGGTAAAAGGCACGTGATTCGCTTCATCTTAATCTTGTTTGCCGTTCTGGCGGCAGTCGGGCTCTTTTCTGGTTGGTATATCTGGCCTGCTCAGGTGGAGTCCTATGTCGCCCAGCGAAGGCTGATCGCGCGTGAAATCGCCGGACCCGGCCTCCTTGGTGCAACCAACCAGGTCGTCGTGACGGCAAGGATCCAGGCATTCCTGGCCGACGTTCGCGTCGACCGGAATGACGAGGTAAAGACCGGCGATATCCTCGCCACGCTAAACGCGACTGAAATCGAGTATCAGCTTGCCGCAGCGGTCGCCAACGACCGGGCCGCGGCGGAGAGCGTGCGCGAGGCCGAATTGGAGCGTGACCGGCTGGTTATCGCCGCCCGTACTGCAAAGGCAGATCTGGATCGCAGGAAGAGCCTGCTCGCCAGCAAATCGATTTCTCAGGCCGAGTTCGACCTCTTCGAAGGCACCCAGAAGCAAGCCGAGGCCGCATTGGCGCGAGCGACCGCTAGCATCGAGCGCGCAAAGGCCCAGGCCGCGGCCGCCTCCGCCGAGGTCGAGCAGATACGGAGCCGTTTCGGCGAAACCTCGATACGCTCGCCTGTCAATGGGGTGGTGGTTTCCCGCAGCCGCACGGTGGGAGACCTGCTTTCTCCGGGCGTCGAACTGATGCAGATCGTCGACCCGACGTCATTGCTGGTCATGGCGCGCTTCGACGAATCCGCGATGGGGTCGCTTCGGCCGGGGCAAGTAGCCAAAGTCACCTTCTCATCGGATCCGCAACGGCCCTACGCTGCTTCCATTGCGCGGATCGGCCGGCAGGTCGATCAAGAGACGCGCGAGTTCACGGTCGATCTTAAATTGCGCGAGGTGCCGGCGAACTGGGCTGTGGGTCAGCGTGCAAGCGTCACCATCCAAGCGGAATCGCCGTCACCGGGCATCGCGGTGCCACAGCGATTCCTGGCGAGAAACCAGGGACGGGTGGGTCTTTGGATTGCACATGACGGGCGGGCCTATTGGGCTCCTGTTTCGCTGGGCTACTCCAGCGGCACCGATATCGAGATCACGCGCGGCCTAAAGGTCGGTGATGTCGTGCTCAGTCCGACAGGCCGCTTCCAGTACCAAGCGGTTAACCTCCAGGCATTGAGCAGGTGAATCTCGCGGTCAAAGATATCAGGCATAACCTGCTGAGGTTCATCCTGACCGTTTTCGGCGTCGGCCTGCTGATGGCGGCGACGATCGGCATGCTGGGCATGTATCGCGGCATCGTCTACGAAGCCTTGATCGTGATCGACGGCATTGGTGCCGACCTCTGGGTCGTCGAAGGGGGAAAGTCCGGACCGTTCGCCGAATCCTCCGCCGTACCGGCCAATCTCGATCGCCGCGTGGCCGGTGTGGCCGGTGTGGCGGCAACGCGCCGGTTCATCCAATACAACCAGCAGTTCGAAATTGACGGGCTTCCGCTGCGAATGTCCGTCACTGGTGTGGACTATCCAAGCGACAGTGGCAGCTGGATACCGTTGATCGCCGGCCGGTACTTCCAATCAAATCGCTACGAGGCCATAGCCGACAAGACTTTAGGCCTGGTTGTGGGTGACGAGATCCGGCTTGGACGAGATAGCTATACGATTGTCGGCGTGTCGTCCGGGCAGGTCGACATGGGTGGCGACGGATTGTTGTTCGTCACCATCCCGGACGCGCAGGTCATCAACCGACTGCTGCCCAGCGAGGCGATCCTCCTCAACCGTGCGGCCAAGGGCAAGACGCGCATGGGTCTCGGCGACGAGACCGGAAGTGTCGCTGCGGTCATCGTCGAAACTCTCCCGGGCGCTGACAAGGAGGTCGTGCGTGACTCGATCAAACGCTGGGGCGACGTCGAGGTCCTCACGCAGCAGGACCAGGAAACGCTTCTACTGGACGGCCGCCTCGGCAAGCTCCGCGTCCAGATCCTGGCTTTCACGACGATGACGCTGCTGATCTGCTGCGCCGTCATAGCACTGACCATCTATACGATGACAATCGAGAAGGTCGCGCAGATAGCACTTCTGAAGCTGATCGGCGCCCGTGACCGGGTGATCATCGGCATGATTGCGCAGCAGGCGGGGCTGATCGGCTTTTGCAGCCTCGTTCTGGCCATAGCCATCTCGTTTACGATCTATCCGAGATTTCCGAGAACTGTGCTGATGACCGAATCCGATCTTGGCGTGTTGTCGTTCGTGCTGATGGCACTCAGCCTTGCGGCCAGCTGGTTTGCGATTCGTCGCGCGCTCGCGGTCCGTGCCCAGGAAGTGTTGGCCTGATGTCGAAGCGCCGCCTCGCCACGCTGGAGGTTCGGAATGCCAGCAAGGTCTACGAGAGCGGCGGCTCGCCGGTCACCGCGTTGGCGGCAGGTTCGCTGACCTTGAGCCCCGGCAGTGTTACCGGCATCGTCGGGCCCAGCGGCTCCGGCAAGACGACGCTGCTGATGATCGCCGGTCTGCTGGAGACACCGACCACGGGAGAGGTCCTGTTCGACGGCAAGGTGATTTCGCGTCCCGGTGCGAAGCTCAACGAGCTACGAGCCTTCAGGCGGACCCATCTTGGGTTTGTGTTCCAGAAAGCGAACCTGATCCCCTTTCTCACGGCCGCCGAAAACATTGCCATCGCCATGCAGGTCAACGATGTCGGTCGCCAGCAGGCGCAGGCGCGAGCCAGCCGGCTTCTCGCCGCGTTGGGCATCGAACATCGCGGCTCCAATTATCCTTCCCAACTTTCCGGCGGCGAACAGCAGCGCGTTTCAATCGCCAGGGCCTTGGCAAACGATCCCACCGTTATTCTAGCCGACGAACCTACCGCCGCACTGGATGGTACACGGGCGGAGATGGTGATGAAGGTTTTTAGGCATCTGGCGGACAGCCGCAATGTCGCGATCTGCGTTGTGACCCACGATACGCGCTGGAAGACTTATTTCGATTCGATGCTCGAGCTCGAGGATGGGCGGGCACGAGAGCCGTCTCCCTTTGGCATGATGGCTGAACGGCATTGATCACCGCTCGACGCGGCCATGGCGGTATTTCCGCAGAGAAGATGTTATCGCGATCCAACACGCGCCGCCTTCAATGTCATGGGCCGCACCGGCCGAAAAGACTGTCAAAGACTTACGAGTTACTGGCCGAAGCGGCGGTGCTGAGGTTCACTACGCGACACGCACCGTGCGCTGCCTCGGCTTGATCGCGGTGGCGAGCAGCAGGCCGGCGATGATGAGGGCGGCGCCGGCGAGATCGTAGTCGTGCAAGCTTTCGCCGAGGAACAGATAAGCGAGAACGGCGACGAAGGCGGTCTGCAGATAGAGCAGCATGCTGGCGCGCCCGGCGCCAAGCGTCTCGACGCTACGGTTGTAGAGATAGTACATCAGGGCGCCGCCCGGGCCAGCAACATAGGCGAGGGCCAGCAGGCCGTTCGCATGCAGCGCCGAACGATCCCCGGAAAACAGTTCCCAGAGATAAAGGGGCAGTGCGGCCAGCGCGCCGGCTCCCAGCAGCAGGACCACCATCGGCAGAAGCTCGATAGCGAATTTGGCGCGACGCAGCAGCACGGTGTAAAGGCCCCAGCAAAAGGCGCTGCCGACGATCCACAACTCGCCGGGATTGAATTGCAGCTGCATCAGCGCGGCAAGGTCGCCGCGCGCCACGATCACCACCATCCCGGCCAGAGCGACCAGCGCTCCAAGCGCTTTCCAGACACCGAGGGGCTCGCCGAGCACGAAGCGGGCAAGCACCATCGTCATGATCGGCGACAGCGCCATGATGATGCCGGCGGTTGTCGCGTTGGTGTAGTTGAGGCCCGTGTAGATCATGCCCTGACACAAGGTTAGCCCGATGGCGCCGATGACCAGCACCTCGATCACCCGGGATTGGATCAGCACGAGCATCGCCCCGTGATGACGATGGACGATAGGCAGCAGGATCGCGCAGGCAAGCGTCAGCCGCCAGAAGCAGAGTGCCCAAGGCGGCATCTCGGGGGCAACCCACTTGGCGGCGATATAGACGCCGGCCGACAGGAGCCAGCAGAGCGTCGCGAGAGAATAGGCGAGCGGGAGTGATGCGTCGGGTCTCGCCTTCGCTACACTTGGATGTGCTATCGGCAGCGATTGGATATCCGTCTCCTCCCACCGCAGACTTTAGCAGATTTGCAGCGCCTTGCTAAGCAGCGACAACAGCTGTTTCACCAGCCAGTGCAATCGGTGGGTCATTGTGGGTCCCGCCGTTCACGGTCTCGTTCCATTCCAACGCATGTTGGCCCATGAGCAACTCGATACCGAAAAGCGCAAGCCGTATCGATTTCGCGCGATACGAATGTGAGATTCATATCGCGCGACAGATATTCGGGCGGTTGCCACAATCTCCTCGCGCCATATTTCTACCGAGAGCAGATCTGTCGCGAATTCCTGGCCCTCGGATCACGCGCCGCTGTTTCGAAGCAATTGGAAGAATAAGCCACTGATTTCCGTTTACACAAAGAGCACGACGCAAATCCATGCGGAGGACTTCCGATGCATGCCGGCTTCCGAGGAAGCGTACTCGTAGCGGTGTTGGGAGCCGTCATGGCGAGCTGCGCTGGCATTCCGGCGCAAAAAGCCGAGGCAATAATCGGCTATGGCCCCAACCCCACTTTACCGAAACCAAGACCGACGCTGATCCCGACTGTTAACATCGCCGAGGCGAAAGGCTGGCAGAAAGGAGGTATGCCGACCCCGGCGAAGGGGCTGGCAGTGAACGCCTTCTCTACCGGCCTCGACCATCCGCGCTGGCTGCATGTGCTTCCGAACGGCGACGTGCTGGTTGCTGAGACCAATGCCCCTGCCAAGCATGACGAAGGCTTCAGTCTTAGAAAGGTCTTCATGGACCTGGCTATGAAGCGGGCCGGCGCCGCAACCAAAAGCGCCAACCGCATCACGCTCCTGCGCGACACTGATGGCGACGGCATTGCGGATGTGCGAACGACGTTCGCGGAAGGCCTCAATTCGCCGTTCGGCATGACGCTGTCCAAAGGCAAGCTCTTTGTCGCGAATACCGACGCACTCGTCGCTTTCCCCTACTCCAACGGCCAGACCCGAGTCAGCACGTCGCCGGAAAAGATCATCGACTTGCCGGCCGGGGACCTCAACCATCATTGGACCAAGGACGTGATCGCAAGTCCGGATGGACGCAAGCTCTATGTCACCGTTGGTTCCAACAGCAACGTTGGAGAAAACGGCATAGCCGCGGAGAAGAACCGCGCCGCTGTCCTTGAAGTGGATCGGTCGAGCCGTCGTACTCGGGTCTTCGCCTCGGGCCTGCGCAACCCGAACGGGCTCTCCTGGAATCCTGAAACTGGCGAGCTTTGGGTCGCCGTGAACGAGCGTGACGAGATCGGCGACGACCTCGTGCCGGATTACATGACCTCGGTTCGTGACGGCGCCTTCTATGGCTGGCCCTACAGCTACTACGGACAGAACGTCGACGAACGCGCCAAGCCGCAGCGCCCCGATCTCGTGGCGACGGCGGTCAAGCCCGACTACGCCCTGGGCTCTCATACCGCCTCGCTGGGACTGACCTTCTCCAAAGGCGCCCGGCTCGGTCCGGCCTACGGCAACGGCGCCTTCGTCGGCCAGCACGGCTCGTGGAATAGAAGCGTGCATAGCGGCTACAAGGTGATCTTCGTGCCGTTCCGTGGTGGCAAACCGAGCGGCCCTCCGAAAGATGTGCTCACTGGCTTCATCGGGCGTAATGGCGAGGCGATGGGCCGTCCGGTCGGCGTAGCTATCGATCAGACTGGCGCACTGCTCGTCGCCGACGACGTCGGTAATGTCATCTGGCGGGTCCGCCGGGCGAATGGCCGTTGAGCGCAGGTGCCTTTCTGATTCCGACCTCAGCCTTCGGCTACAGCGCCACGCCCGATATGACTTCATTCGGCTGCGACTCGATGCAAATGCCAGTTGACGACACCGCGCCTGCCGCATGTCGGCCGCTACGGCGAGGTCTATTTTGCGCATGGCTATTCGGGCAAGGGGTGATCCTGTCGACGCTGCCGTTCCCCGGCGGCACGGCGCTGAGCGGCCCGCTCCACGTGCTCGGCATGCTTTGGTACGCACTGCGCGACCGCATCAAACATTGAGCGCAGGCAGTGGCAACTTCTGTCCCGCAGGATCAAGCCTGCGTAGCCTGGACGCCGATAGACTTGCCTGCTTTTCCGCAGCTAATAGATAGATATGATTGCAGGATTAACCATTTCATAGCCCAGGCGCGGCTCCGATTTGTCTTTCGAAATCCCGCTGGAGACAGTTCCGGTTGAACTGCGATCCAGCTTTGTTTCCCTGGTTTTCTTGATCGTGCTGCGCGACAGGTCGGCGCAGGCCGACGCTGTGTTGACCAGCCTCTTTTTCTCGTGCGCAACGGCGGCGGTGGATACGGCAATCACCATTGCCGCACAAATAATCGCCAATCTCATTGATTCCCCCTTAGAGCACCGCAAACGTGTGGTCGACTGCCTTGAGACGCCGGCGAAGAGATTACTCGCGCCTGGCCGATCCATGCGGCTTCCGACTGCCCAAGAATGTGACTACATTAGCTGCAGCGCAAGTAACCATTTCGGACTAGGCAACGGGTTCACCCTTCGACGGAAAGCGGCTGAGCTGCCGGCGAAAAAGCAGGCGTTTTAGCCGTTTCCGCCGCCGGGCGCCTTCTGAGAGCGATGCAGTCGATCGCGACGGAATGCGGCTATGCAGGAGGCTGGCAGAATAGCGCGACCGCTCTGCTTCGAGCGCAACGCTCGCCGGCCAGAGGCTCGGAATCACCAAAGTCGACGACGGGATTTGGCTCGTCTCCGTCATGCACATTCGTGCTCAAGGCTAACTCGGCGCAGCTTCGTTGCGGCACCGGCGGGCGCGTACAGCGGAGTGCTGGAATGGCATCTGTTCACCGCCCGCCAGTCCGCTTCCGGCGGACTGCAGCAACGCGGCATTTTCCACTTTGAGGCGAAGTAATTCTCAACTATGGTTGAGCTAGGCTTTTGGCATGGGGGATATTGCCGATGGTTTTGTCACGCAGGGGTGTCGTGCTCGGCGGCCTGGCGCTGGTCGCGGTGGGTGCAACCAGCAATATTGCTCAAGCCGCGGCGGCAAAATCCTTTTTCGCGGGTACCGCCAGCGACAACAATTTTGTCTATCGCAAGACCAACTTCGCCAAGATCGACAAGAGATGGCATCGCCAGATCGTCAAGTATTTCAGCAGCGAGCCGGTCGGCACCGTCGTGGTCGATACCCGCCACCATTTCCTCTACGTCATCATGGAAAACAAGACCGCCATCCGCTACGGCGTCGGCGTCGGTAAGGACGGCTTCAAATGGTACGGCCGCGCGACGATCGACCGCCGCGCGCTGTGGCCGGATTGGGTCCCGCCCCCCGAAATGCGTAAGCGCAGGCCGGAACTACCGCCCATGATCGCAGGCGGCGCGTCCAACAATCCGCTCGGGCCGCGCGCGCTCTATCTGCACCGCGACGGCGCTGACACCGGCTACCGCCTGCATGGCACGCTTGAGCCATGGAGCATCGGCACCGACGCTTCCAGCGGCTGCATCCGCATGTTCCCGGAAGACATCATCGACCTCTACCAGCGCTGCCCGATCGGCACCGCGGTGCAGGTCCTGCCGCACATCGCCGACCAGGCGCCCGCTTCCACCACTGTCGAATGATTGGCGCCTCATGAACCGTATGATTGAAAACACGCGCCGGCTGCTCGCTGCCGGCCTGCTGATGCTGGTCGCATCCTGCTCGACCAGCAACACGCTCGCCCCTTCCACGCCTGACATTACCAACACCGAGGTTGCCGGCTTCCAGAACGTGCAGCCGGGTAGCGAGGAGGATTTTATCCTCAATGTCGGCCGCCGCACCTATTTCACGCAAGGTTCGGCCGCGCTCGATTCTGTCGCCAAGGCCACCCTCGACACCCAGATCGCCTGGTTAACAAAGCATCCGCGCTGGCTGCTCAAGCTGCAGGGTTTCGCCGACGATCCCGGCGCAAGTGAAATGGCGCTGTCGCAGCAGCGCGCCGATGCGGTGATGGACTACCTCGCCGCCGGCGGCATAGACCGCAACCGCATGTGGGCCAAGGGCTACGGCAAGGACAGGCTCGTCCGCGACTGCCCGGACACCGCCTGCAGGTCGCAGAACCGCCGCGTTGTGTCTAATTTGCGCGATGAGAGGGACGAGTCGTAGAGGCTGTCCATGCGGGTTCGGAAGACGAGATCGTGCGCGGTGGCGAGCGCATGCTCGCGCAGATCCTCCACGTTTGCCAGTTCGTCACCTTCGTGATCGGGTATCAGCCGACCGCGGTAACGAATGTTCATGAAGTAACGCAAGTCCGCCACTCATCTCTCTCTCGCTTGATCGGGAACTGGAATACGTTGGAGTATTCCCTCTCGGCGAGCCGTAGGACTGGCCGGCGATCTGTTCCAGCTTCGCTCGATCCCTCATCCCGACGCGACCACGCGTGGCCCTGATCGCACCGGCGCCCTCCAGCATCTGCACTGCAAGTGTCACGCCCGGACGACGCGCGCCCAGCATAATGCTCATGAATTCGTGGGTGATGGGCATGTCGTCCTGCTCTAGCCGGTCGTGCGTCATGAGAAGCCAGCGCGCGAGCCGCTCCTCGACGGAGTAGCCGGCGTTGGCATAGGCCGTCTGACTGACCTGCACGATGAAGGTATGCACGAAACGCAGAAGGAGCGCGCGCAGCGCGGGGCTATGGTCCATAGCGGCCTGTAGCTCGCCCGCCCCAATGCGGAATGCTTCGCCTGCGACCTGGACCAGGCAGGTGTGCGGCGAACGGTCCACGCCGAGCACGATGGGGGCACCCACCAGGCCCTCCGATCCCACCATGCCGACCTCGAACCGTCCTTCCCCGGTGTCGGCGACGATTGAGGCAACCCCATATTCGGGGAAGGTGACATGGGTGATCCTTTGATCGGCTCTGAACAGATGTTCGCGCAGTCCAAACGACACCGCCTCCAGGTGCGGCTGCACCAGGACAAAGTCGTCAGGCGACAACGAAGCCAGCAGACGGTTGCGAAGGATCGATTGCTGAAGCTGAGCCATGCCCACAGCCTCCGTTTTGGAGCAAGAGCACGAGCACACCTCAGCCATTTCTCAGCCGCTTGCGCCCTAACGATCAGCAAGCGATCGTATCCTCCTCAGATCCTTGCGAAGCAATGGTGAACCCATTTTTCAGCGTCAGATCGGAGCTTAGGTACAGATTCGTACCGACATGTCTAAATGCAGACTTGCTTTCCACGGTTCTGGTCTAGAAATGCGTACCAAATTGCTCCTGGTAGTGGTCTTTCCCCAAGACTGATTTCGGCAGTTTGGGCACCAGTAGCCACGTGTCAGCAAGTTCGCTCGCGCGGCCTCGGTGGCAAGCATAACGAAAGGAACCAAGCTGCCAGGGCCAGGTTCGAAGCCGGTTCCTGAAGAGGTCAATCCATGTCGCGCGCGTGTCGCGTGGATTTGCGAGTGTCGCAGGAAATCCTTGCAAATCACCGGTGGCTGCTTGCAACATGGCGCGAAACACAATCGGCCAGCTTTAAGGGCTAGCCGATTGTCAAGTTTACTTGAGAAATTCTTGGTAGCGGGAGACCGCTACATCGCAAGACCCACTATCGAAGAGGCGTTCTTTTGCTATCGTCGGCAAGCGGCCTGACAGCAAATCGAGATCGAGCAACCACGAACTCGAAATTGCGAGTCGGGACGATGATGGATGGGACGAACTGCGCCGAAAAAGCTGAGAAATTCGGATACTTAACGTAAAGCCTTGGGTCATGGGTCATGCGGTACCGAATGCAGTACCGTTCGGGCGATCAACCAACGATTGGAAAGGTTCCCCAACCGCCGATCAATCCGATCAGCCTGTGCCAACGCGCAACGGCTCCAATACTCAAACGTTTCGGGCGGGACTGAAGAGGTTGATGACTGCCGCACCCGGAGCGGTTCGACGTATTTCCTTATTTCGCTTGGCCCGCTGAAATGCAGCCGCGTTTTTAGAAGGAACGACCGTCTGACAGGACGACGCAAGCACTTGATGGCAAGGCCGTCGAGTGGATGGAGAAAGTCAGCGACGAACAATATCCCGCTGAACGTTACAGGGCAGCAGCGTCTCGCACTTGGACACCTCGAAAAACCTGGCAATCGAGACCGCATTTTGATTCACTTCGCCTGGTGATTTGCACGGAGGCGTTGGATGCGAGGC
>NZ_JAMYSP010000025.1:0-90358 GCF_040322015.1 Mesorhizobium sp. M0208
TTGCAGACCATCGACAACCCGTTCGGCACGAGGTTGTCACCCATGTCTTAGGTACATTCTGTTACCCATGTCTCCGGGTCGTACCCTTTGAGCGGTGGCGGAGAGGATGGGATTCGAACCCACGAGAAGCTTTTGACCTCTACTCCCTTAGCAGGGGAGCGCCTTCGACCACTCGGCCACCTCTCCGTTGCGCCGGTGGATAAAGAAAAGCGCCGCCACAATCAACAAGCTGGTGTCACTATCGTCGAAAAATCGGGCTTCCGCCAAATTGCCACCTGTGGCTTGCGGCGATTCCGCGGCAATTCCCTGGCTGTTGAGTCGGCGCATGGTCACAGTTTGAGCGGGCCATTGCCGGAATTGGCTGGAATGCGGGGTTGCCGGGGCCCGATAGTTAATGGGAGCTTTCGGAGTGAGGCCAAATCGTGTCATTTGTGCAACAACGCTCGGCGATAGCGCCACCACAAACCTTTTGCCGGTACGATCGTGGTTGAACGACGCCGCCTCATGGGTAATGTCGGGTTTGAAGGAGCGGCGCGGTGCGCATCTTTTTCGGTAGTGGGGATGGGGCAGGGAACGCTGTCCTTCAGCAAAGAATACCCAGACCCGTTTTTTAACTTTTGACTGGAGGTCAGAAAATGAACATCAAGAGCCTGCTTCTCGGCTCCGCTGCGGCGCTGATCGCAGTATCCGGTGCGCGCGCCGCCGACGCCGTCGTCGTCGCCGAGCCGGAACCCGCTGAATACGTCAAGATCTGCGACGTCTACGGCGCTGGCTACTTCTACATCCCCGGCACCGAAACCTGCCTGCGCATCGGCGGCTATGTCCGCTACGACATCGGCATCGGCGACGTCGGTTCGTTCGACGGTGCTGAGAATTTCGATCACGAAGATGGCGATATCCAGGACACCTACTACAAGAACGCCCGCTTCAACCTGAAGACCTGGACCGCTCAGGAAACCGAACTCGGCACCTTGAAGACCTACACCGAGACCCGGTTCAATTTCGGCAACCGCAACCGTCACGTTAGCACCACAACCACCGATCCGGACGGCCCCGAGGGTCCGCTGCTGCCGGTCACGACCATCGTCAGAAATGACGCCGAAAACAAGGGCGTTTCGCTGAACTTCGCCTGGATCCAGCTCGGTGGCCTGCGCGTCGGTAAGGACGAATCGGCCTTCAACACGTTCATCGGCTACGCCGGCAGCGTCATCCAGGATACGCTGGTTCCTTACGGTGATTTCGACACCAACGTCGTCCAGTACTACTTCGATTTCGGCAACGGCTTCTCGGCCGTGGCTTCGCTCGAGCAGGGCGCGGGCCGCGTTGGGACCATCGACAGCTACGTTCCGCATGTCGTCGGCGGCCTGAAGTGGACGCAGGGCTGGGGCGCGATCACCGGCGTCATCGCCTACGACAGCAACTACGAAGAAGTGGCCGGCAAGGTTCGTTTGGACGTGAATGCAACCGACGCGCTGTCGCTGTTCATCATGGCGGGCTACGGCACTGACGATAACCTCAATGACCCGGGCAACTTTGTCCCAGCCAATGGCCGTGGTTTCTACAAGCAGTGGGGCGGCAACTGGGCGGTTTGGGGTGGCGGCACCTACAAGTTCAACGAGAAGACCTCGTTCAACGTGCAGGCTTCCGCTGACGACGACAAGAACTATGCCGTCGCGGCGAACATCGCCTACGACATCGTTCCTGGCCTGACGATCACCGCCGAAGTCGATTGGGACCACTACGGGCGGTTTAACGATCCGGCCAGCTTCACCAACGTCAACTGGACCAGTGCGGACAAGAAGGACAGCATTGGCGGCCTCCTCCGCTTCCAGCGCTCGTTCTAATAAGTTCGACCTGACCAATATTGAACCCGGCGGGCAACCGCCGGGTTTTTCTTTGAGCCATTCGCCGGCTGCCACATTTCAAGGCTGCCGCGGAACTTGCGCAGGCCAAGCCGGCAGGCTAGCAAGAAGGCCCCTTTTTTAACGAGCCTTTGCCATGCGCCCTCCCCTTACACCGCTCATCGCAGCGCTTCCCTCCACGGTGCCGTTTGTCGGCCCGGAGGCGCAGGAGCGCGACCGCGGCCGCGCCTTTCGCGCCCGCATCGGGGCCAATGAGAGCAGCTTTGGCCCTTCGCCGCGCGTCGTTACCCGCATGGCCGGGATTGCCGGCGACATGTGGATGTATTGCGACCCCGATAATCACGATTTGAAGGTAGCCGTAGCCAGGCATCTCGGCGTCGGCGCCGAAAACGTCGTCGTCGGCGAAGGCATAGACGGGCTGCTCAGCCTGGTTGCGCGCATGTATGTGGCGCCCGGCGACGCGGTGGTGACCTCGCTCGGCGCCTATCCGACCTTCAACTTTCATGTTGCCGGCGTCGGCGGCCGATTGGTCGCAGTGCCCTACGAGAACGATCGGGAAAACCTCGACGGCCTGCTGGCTGCGGTCGCCAGGGAGAAGGCGCCACTGGTCTACCTGTCCAACCCGGACAATCCGATGGGCAGCTGGTGGGAAGCCGCCGAACTCGGCCGCTTCATCGAGGCCTTGCCGGAAACCACAATGCTGGTGCTCGACGAGGCCTATGGCGAATTAGGGCCAGCCTCAGCGCTGCCGCCAATCGATGTGGCGCGGCCGAACGTCATCCGCATGCGCACCTTCTCCAAGGCCTATGGGCTGGCCGGCATACGCTGCGGCTACGCGGTGGCCGAGGCCCAGGTGATTCGCGACTTCGAGAAGATCCGCAACCACTACGGCGTCAGCCGCATGGCGCAGATCGCCGGCGTCGAGGCGCTTGCCGATCAAGCCTGGCTGGAAAGCGTGGTGGCGCGGGTCGCCTCCGGCCGCCGACGCATTGCCGGAACAGCCGAGGCGAACGGGCTGAAGCCGCTGGCTTCGGCGACCAATTTCGTCACCATCGATTGCGGCCGCGACGGCGCCTTCGCGCTGAAGGTGCTGCGGGCGCTGTTGTCGCGCGACGTCTTCATCCGCAAGCCGATGGTGCCGGTGCTCGATCGCTGCATCCGGGTCAGCGTCGGCCTCGACCACGAGCTCGACATTTTTGCCGAGGAATTGCCCGGCGCACTGGCGGCAGCACGGGGGAACTGAAGAGCCTTCGCCCTATGTGGCTGACTGGCGGCAGCGTGGTTGAATTTGCACGGCGATGCGCCAGACTCGACTCAGAGGATGGAGAGCGCGATGACCGACCGCACTGTACAAGTACGCATATATGGCAAGGTGCAAGGCGTCAGCTACCGGGTCTGGGCGCGGCGCGAGGCGTCGGCGCTTGGCCTCGCCGGGTGGGTGCGCAACGAAGTTGACGGCTCGGTGACAGCCTTGATTGCAGGAACCGGGGCGGCGGTCTCGACGATGATTGAGCGACTTTGGCAAGGGCCGGCAGGGGCAGCAGTTTCGAAGGTCGATGTCGAGGACATCGAGGCACGCAACACGTCCGCGGGTTTCAGGATTATTGCCTAGCAAGGCATGATCCTGCTCATTGCTTCCATCGGACAAAATCTCCAGGGTGCAGAGAGAGCAAACCTGAAGCCATTGCCCTGCCCGAATGCTTCGGTCCTTGAATTAATTGAACGTTTGTTTTATTACGTCGTAAAAGGCGGTTTGTCATGGCGCGTACGACCGGTTCTCACGGAGAAAAGACCGAAGCTGCGGTCCGCGAGGCGGCGGTCAGCCTGATTGCGCGTCTCGGCTACGAAGCGATGTCGATGCGCCAGCTGGCGGCCGAAGTCGGCGTCCAGGCAGCGGCGCTTTACCGCTACTTCCCGACCAAGCAGGACCTTCTGTTCACGCTGATGCGCGAGCATATGGAAGGCTTGATCGAGGCGTGGCGCGCAACACGCCCTGTCGGCGCCGATCCGGCAACGCGGCTTGCCGCCTATGTCGAAAACCACATCGCTTTCCATATCGAACGCCGCCATTCCACCCATGTCTCGAACATGGAGCTGCGCAGCCTGTCGCACGAAAAACTCACGCAGATCCTGCGCATGCGCACGGCCTACGAGAAGGAGCTGCGCACCATCCTGCGCGACGGCGTCGAAGCGGGCTTATTCAGCATCGAAGACACAGGGCTCACCGCCATGGCGCTGATCCAGATGATGACCGGCGTCATCGTCTGGTTCCGGCCGGGCGAACGGCTGTCGATCGCCGAAGTCACCGCTACATATCTAGCAATGACAATGCGCCTTGTTGGAGCAAAGAACGATGGCGCGACAACGAGCTCCGGCGCCGTGCGTTCATTCGAGCGCGCAAAGGACGCTCTAGCACTTTGATTTCGCGCATGATCCCGATTTTCGGGGTCGTGCGCCGGGAGGAACGGCATGTACACGCATACGCTCAACTTCGGGCTTGACGAAGATGTCGAGGCGCTGCGCGACCTGGTGCGGCGCTTCGCCCAAGAGAAAATCGCGCCGATAGCCGCCGAGATCGACCGGTCGAACGAATTCCCGGCGCATCTGTGGGTGGAGCTCGGCGGGCTTGGCCTGCTCGGCATCACCGCCGATCCCGATTTCGGCGGCAGCGGCATGGGCTACCTCGCCCACGTCGTGGCGATGGAGGAGATTTCGCGCGCCTCCGCCTCGGTCGGCCTCTCCTACGGCGCCCATTCCAACCTCTGCGTCAACCAGATCAATCGCTGGGCGACGCAGGCGCAGAAGGAAAAATATCTGCCTTCGCTGTGCAGTGGCGAAAAGGTCGGCGCGCTGGCAATGTCGGAATCCGGCGCCGGGTCCGACGTCGTGTCGCTGCGCCTGCGCGCGGAAAGGCGCAACGACCGCTATGTGCTCAACGGCACCAAGATGTGGATCACCAACGGACCGGATGCCGAGACGCTGGTCGTGTATGCCAAGACCGATCCGGAACTCCATTCGCGCGGCATCACCGCTTTCATCGTCGAAAAGGCCTTTGCCGGTTTTTCGGTTGCGCAAAAGCTCGACAAGCTTGGCATGCGCGGCTCGAACACCGGCGAGCTGGTGTTCGAGAATGTCGAAGTCCCGTTCGACAATGTGCTGCATGAGGAAGGGCGCGGCGTCGAGGTGTTGATGTCGGGCCTCGACTACGAACGTGCCGTGCTGGCCGGCGGGCCGATCGGGCTGATGGCGGCGTGCCTCGACGTGGCGATACCTTACGTGCACGAGCGCAAGCAGTTCGGCCAGCCGATCGGCGAATTCCAGCTGGTGCAAGGCAAGCTCGCCGACATGTATGCGACGATGAACGCGGCGCGCGCCTACGTCTATGCCGTGGCCGCCGCTTGCGATCGCGGTGAGACGGCCCGCAAGGATGCTGCCGCCTGTATTCTCTTCGCCGCCGAAAAGGCGACGCTGATGGCGCTCGAGGCCATCCAGCTTTTGGGCGGCAATGGCTACATCAACGACTACCCGACCGGCCGGCTGCTGCGCGACGCCAAGCTCTACGAGATCGGCGCCGGCACCAGCGAAATCCGTCGTTGGCTGATCGGGCGGGAAATCATGGCGGAGAGCGCCTAATGGCATCCTTTTGAACTTTTGCCAGAAGCCATGCGATGTGGCATATTTCGGACTATGTGCCACAACCTAGCGAGACGAACCATGGCGGACAGAACGGGAAAGTCCGGATTTGACGAAGATCCGCAAGCACAGTTCGATGCCAGCGCTCGCAAAACGCCACTTAGGGTTCCGGCGAAACGCGAGCGTGTTAAACTTGGCGAGGGCGGGCGCTTCGTCATCCCTGCTGCGATGCGCGAGGAGATGGGCGTGAAGCCTGGCGAGGAGATGATCCTGCATGTCGAAAACGGCGAGCTGCGGGTAAGATCGTGGCTGCAGAATCTGCGGCGCGTCCAGGCCGAATTGTCGGCGCTGAAACAGCCCGGTGAAAGCGTCGTCGACGAATTTCTGAAAGAGCGGCGGGAAGAGCAGCGTCGAAGCGACAAGCGTCTCGACCGGCTTCACGCCGAAGGGACGACAGGAAAGCGGGCGAAATGAAGCCCTACGTCATGGACAGTTCGGCGGCACTCGCAATCCTGCTCAACGAGCAAGGCACCGATAGTGCTTTGGGGTTCGCGCCGGATGCACAATGCAGTTCGGTCAATGCGGCCGAAATCATTGCCAAGCTGATCGACAAGGGACGCAGCATGGAACAGGCCGCGGACGACCTCGCCAGTCTCGGCATGCCGATCGCCGTTTTCGACGAAGCGATGGGCATCGCCGCCGGGCAGCTTCGCCAACTGACGCGGCATCGCGGCCTGTCGTTGGGCGATCGGGCCTGCCTCGCGCTGGCTATTCGCGAGAACGCCATTGCCGTCACCGCTGATCGCGATTGGAGCGACCTCGATGTCGGCTGCAAGATCGAGCTGATCCGGTAGCGCCATGGCCCCCCTCAACTCGCAGATCTCGCCCGCCTCCGATATTTTCCGCGCCAATGCCGAGCGCATGCGGGCGCTGGTCGCCGATATTGCTGAGAAAGCGGCCACGGTCGAACGCGGCGGCTCGGAAGATGCGCGCGAGCGGCACGTCTCCCGCGGCAAGCTCCTGCCGCGGCAACGCCTCGCCCAATTGCTTGATACCGGCTCGCCCTTCCTCGAAATCGGCCAGTTCGCGGCATGGTCGATGTATGGCGAGGACATCCCGTCGGCCGGTCTCATCGCCGGCATCGGGCGCGTCGAAGGCACCGAAGTGATGGTCGTCGTCAACGACGCCACGGTGAAGGGCGGCACCTATTATCCGCTGACAGTGAAGAAGCATCTGCGTGCACAGGAAATCGCGCTGCAGAACAATCTGCCTTGCGTCTATCTGGTCGACAGCGGCGGCGCCAATCTGCCCAATCAGGACGAGGTGTTTCCCGACCGCGATCATTTCGGCCGCATCTTCTATAACCAGGCCAACATGTCGGCCGCCGGCATTCCGCAGATCGCCTGCGTCATGGGGTCGTGCACTGCCGGCGGCGCCTATGTGCCTGCGATGTCGGACGAGACAATCATGGTGCGCAACCAGGCAACCATCTTTCTCGGCGGCCCGCCGCTGGTGAAGGCGGCCACCGGCGAGGACGTCACCGCCGAGGACCTCGGTGGCGCCGACGTGCACACAAGGCTTTCCGGCGTTGCCGACCACTATGCGCTCGACGACGAGCATGCGCTGGCCATATGCCGGCGTATCGTCAAAAACCTGAATCGGAACAAGACTGTAAGCCTTGCCTTACAGAAATCGATTCCGCCGCTTCACGATCCACATGAACTCTACGGAATCGTGCCGACGGATCTGCGCCAGCCCTATGACGTACGCGAGGTAATCGCCCGCACCGTCGACGGCTCCGAATTCGATGAGTTCAAGCAGAATTATGGCACCACGCTGGTCACCGGTTTTGCCCATCTCAGCGGCATGCCGGTCGGCATCATCGCCAACAATGGCGTGCTGTTTTCGGAAAGCGCGCTAAAGGGCGCGCATTTCATCGAGCTGTGCTGCCAGCGCAGGATCCCGCTGATTTTCCTGCAGAACATCACCGGCTTCATGGTCGGGCGGAGATACGAGGCCGGCGGCATCGCCAAGGACGGCGCCAAGCTGGTCATGGCGGTCGCAACGGCCAAGGTGCCGAAGATGACCGTGATCATCGGCGGCTCGTTCGGCGCCGGCAATTACGGTATGTGCGGACGCGCCTATTCGCCACGCTTCCTGTGGATGTGGCCGAATGCCCGCATCTCGGTGATGGGCGGCGAGCAGGCGGCAACGGTGCTGGCCATGGTCAAGCGCGAAGGCATCGAGCGCAAGGGCGGGGAATGGAGCGCCGAGGAGGAGGCGAAATTCAAGAAGCCGATCCTTATGAAATACGAGCATGAAGGCCACCCGCTCTATTCGTCGGCAAGGCTCTGGGACGACGGCATCATCGACCCGGCCAAGACCCGCGAGGTGCTGGCGCTCAGCCTTTCGGCCGCGCTCAACGCCGAGATCGAAGAGACAAGGTTCGGCGTGTTCAGGATGTGAGATGAGCGAAATCGGCCAGAGGATTCGTATTCAAACCGGCGACATCACGAAGCTGGCGGTCGACGCCATCGTCAACGCCGCCAACACCTCTCTTCTCGGAGGCGGCGGCGTCGACGGCGCTATCCACCGCGCGGCCGGCCCCGAGCTTGTGGCAGAATGCCGGACCTTGCATGGCTGCAAGGTCGGAGACGCAAAAATCACCAAGGGCTACAGGCTACCCGCGCGCTACGTCATTCATACGGTCGGGCCGGTCTGGCAAGGTGGCAGCAAAGGAGAAGCCGAACTGCTCGCCTCCTGCTATCGCCGGTCGCTCGAAATCGCCGCCGCAAAGGACTGCCGGACGGTGGCGTTTCCAGCGATCTCGACCGGGGCCTACCGCTACCCGAAGGATCAGGCGACGCAAATTGCAGTCGGGACCGTGAGCGCCTTCATCGGCCAGAACACCGTTCCGGAAACCGTCATTTTCTGCTGCTTCGACGAGCCGACGGCCGAATTGTATCAGCGGGCCGTTGCTGCACTCGGCAAAGCGTGATCCACAGCCATGAGAAATCTGCAGACCCATTTTCAATCATCCAACTGGCCATACAGAAAAATTGCGGCTATTGCTGTTTTTCAACGTCAATGGGGCTTGGGCGAAGATGAAACAGCAACTTTTCCAGAAAACTACTGCCGCAATACTTTCGGGGTTACTTATATTAGCTGCACCAGGCACGGGCGCGGCGGGATCGCTGGCCGGAAGCGAAGGCGACAAGCGCTTTTCACCACTTCTGCCTGGCAGCGCCAAGGACGAGTGCACCAAGGCCTACAAGGCCTATGTCGCTGCAAGCGGCCATTCGGCATACGCCACGACATCTTTCGTGCGGGTCAGGGACGGTTACGTCCTGTGTGGCGCTCACTGCAATGCCTCGTCGCAAAAGGCGGCAGAGGCCATGGCGATGAAATCCTGCCAGAGCGCACGGGCGTACTACAAGGTGGCGGCCAGCGGCAACTGTCAGATCGCGGCTTCGAAGTAGACGGGCAAACGCCGATCCGGGATTGCCCGCGCCAAATCCGGGAGGCCCGATGTTCGCCAAGATCCTGATCGCCAACCGTGGCGAGATCGTCTGCCGGGTGGTCCGCACGGCACGCAGGATGGGTGTGCGCAGCGTCGCCGTCTATTCCGATGCCGACGCTCACGCCTTGCATGTCGAAATGGCCGACGAAGCGGTGCATATCGGCGCCTCTCCCGCCAACGAAAGCTATCTGCGCGGCGACAAGATCATTGCAGCGGCCTTGGCCACAGGTGCCGAGGCGATCCATCCGGGCTACGGCTTTCTTTCGGAAAACCCCGAATTCGTCGACCAGGTCGCCGCCGCTGGGCTGATCTTCATTGGGCCGTCGGCGGCCTCGATCCGTGCCATGGGACTGAAGGACGCGGCCAAGCGGCTGATGGAAAAGTCCGGCGTGCCTGTCGTTCCGGGCTACCATGGCGAAGCGCAGGAGATCGTGTTGCTCGCCTCCAAGGCGCGCGAGATCGGCTACCCCGTATTGATCAAGGCGCGCGCCGGCGGCGGCGGCAAGGGCATGCGGCGTGTCGAGCATCCCGATGATTTTTCGGAAGCACTGTCGGGCGCGCGGCGCGAGGCGAAAGCCGCGTTCGGTGACGACCGCGTCTTGGTGGAAAAATATGTCGACAAGCCGCGCCACATCGAAGTGCAGGTGTTTGGTGACAATTTCGGCAACGCCGTACATCTTCACGAACGTGACTGCTCGGCGCAGCGCCGCCATCAGAAGGTGATCGAGGAGGCGCCTGCCCCCGGCATGACGCCGGCACTGCGCAAGGCGATGACCGAGGCGGCGGTGAAAGCCGCAAAGGCAATCCACTATTCCGGCGCCGGTACCATCGAGTTCATCGTCGATGCCTCGCAAGGTCTGAAGGCCGACCGTTTCTGGTTCATGGAAATGAACACCCGCCTTCAGGTCGAGCACCCCGTCACCGAAATGGTCACCGGCATCGACTTGGTCGAGTGGCAGTTGCGGGTAGCCTCCGGCGAAAAACTGCCGAAGACGCAGAGCGAGATCGCGCTCTCCGGCCACGCCTTCGAGGCGCGCATCTATGCCGAGGACGCGGCAAGAGGGTTTTTACCGGCGACCGGCACCTTGCACCATTTGAAATTTCCGCAGCCAGCACCGGAAGGTGCGACCATGCGCATCGAAACTGGCGTGCGCGCCGGCGATGCGATTTCGCCGTTTTACGACCCGATGATCGCCAAGCTGATCGTCCATGGCAAGGACAGACGGGCGGCGCTCACGGCACTTGGCGAGGCGCTGTCGCAGACCGAAATCGCCGGCTCGACCGTCAACACTGGCTTTCTTGCCGCGCTGGCCGCTGATGCAGCTTTTGCGGCGGGCGATATCGATACCGGCCTGATCTCCAGGCATCAGCAGGCGTTGACGGCGGTTGCGCCGCCGAGCGGTGAGACAATTGCCGCCGCGGCACTTGCTGCTTCCGGTGCGCGCGACTTGCCGTCCTCGGACGATCCCTGGTTGTCGCTGGCCGGCTATGCGCATTTCCACGCTGTAGTGCGGCGCATGCTGCTGAAGTTTGGCGAGCAGGAGATCGCCGCGCGCGTGTCGGTGCGGCCGGACAGACGGTTCGAGGTGGCGCTGGAAGCGCCCTATGACAGCGTCAATTCGCATGATCTCCGTACCGCCCCTCGCCTCGCCCGCTGGCCGGGCCACGTCACCGTCTTCGAGGGCGCTATCGGCTACGATTTTGCCGTGCCGGACCCGCTGGCGCGAGCCGACGAAGCCGCCGCTTCCGGCAGCCTGCGCGCGCCGATGCCGGGCCTGGTCAAATTGGTGCGTGCGGCAAAAGGCGAGGCCGTGATCAAGGGCCAGCCGCTGCTGATACTGGAGGCGATGAAGATGGAGCACACCATTGCCGCGCCCCATGACGGGCTTATCGCCGAGATCGCCGCCGAAGGCGCGCAGGTCACAGACGGAACCGTGCTGGTTCGCTTTGCCGAGGAACCACAGCTGACCGCAGTTTCCTTATCCACGAAGTGACCCCGAGCGCGTCACAAAAGGCACCGCAAAGATGAAAATGGCCAGGTTCGACCCGGCCATTTTCAATTACAACATAGTTCTATCAGGGCTGGATCGGCGCGTATTTGCCGTCATGCCACTGGTTGATGTCGTAGCTGGCGTTCTTGAGGTCGCCCTTCTCGTCGAAGGTGACCGGCCCGACAACCGTGCTGATCGGCTGGCCGTTCTTCAACGCCTCGGCGACCTTGGCCGGGTCGTCGCTGCCGGCGCGCTTGATGCCCTCGGCGAATGCCTGGATCACGGCATAGGAAAACAGCGTGAAGCCCTCCGGCACAAAGCCGCCGGCCTTGATCTTGGCGATAGCTTCCTTGGCTTCGGGCTTCGACTGCGGATCCGATGGGAAGACGAACATGGTGCCTTCGCCGGCCGGACCGGCAACCTGCCAGAATTCCGGCGAAGCGATCGAGTCCGGCATGATCAACTGGAACTTGAGGTTCTGCTCCGCCGACTGGCGCAGGATGAGGCCGGCTTCGGGGTGATAGCCGCCGAAATAGACCACATCAGCCTTCAGCTCCTTGAGCTTGGTAACGAGCGCGGAATAGTCCTTCTCGCCGGCGTTGATGCCCTCGTAGAGGATTTCATTGAGACCGTTCTGGTTCATCGTTGCCTTCACGGCATCGGCCACGCCCTGCCCATAGGCGCTCTTGTCGTGCAGGATGACGACTTTCTTGCCGGCATATTTCTTGGCGATCCAGGGACCAATAAAAGCGCCCTGCGCATCGTCGCGCGTATAGAGGCGCATGATCGTCGGCCAGCCGGCCTTCGCCGCTGCGTCGGTCAACACCGGGTTTGAGGAAGCCGGACTCATCATCAGCGCACCGGCTTCTGCGTAGACAGCGGAGGCCGGGATGCTGGAGCCCGAGCAGGCGTGACCATCGATGAACTTGACACCATTGGCGATGATGCGGTTGGCGACCGAAACCGCCTGCTTCGGATCGCACTGATCATCCTCGATGTCGAGCTTGATCTGGCGACCGTCGACGCCGCCAGCCGCGTTGATCGCGTCGGCGGCGGCTTGCGCGCCTTGCTTGAACTGATCGCCGATGGTGGCAAGCTGCCCGGTCATCGGTCCGACCACCGAAAAGGTGATGTCGTCGGCGAAGGCGAGCGGCGCGGTCATCATCAGGCCAAATATGGCTGCGCTCAAAATACTGAATTTCTTCATGGTAACATAACTCCTCCACTCTCGCGCAGCCGCCCGGCCGCGCCTCTTCCAGAGTGGCGGGAGAATTTCATCCTTCGCCGGAGCTGTCTAGACGCATCGTCGGCGCTCGATTGGGCCTGTAACATGCGGTCCCAAAGACAAAGCCGCGCCAGCCCTGTTCCGGCCGGTCGCGGCTTTTGCCATTGAGCTTGCCGGCGCATCCGCGCCGGAACCTGCTGGCCTTCCCTGTCTGTTGCACGGCTCGGCCTGATCAGCCTGCTGTGTTCTTGGTTTTGACTTGGTCGGCCATCTTGCGCGGCCTCTTTTTTTCGGGGCCAGCCGTCTGCGCGGCCTTGACCCGAAGCGTCCCTGTCAGTGAACTCAGTGTCGGCGAATTCAGTGCATCGTCATCCATTCGCGGGCTTCGCGCAGCGCCCTGGCGATCTCGACTTTCGACATGGCGGCCGACAATTCAGAACGCAGTTCCGCGGCGCGGGCCGAACCCTTGATCGCGGCGATGTTGAACCATTTGTGGGCGGCGACGACATCGGTCTCGCAATCGCGGCCGGTCGCATACATCATGCCCAACTCGAAAAGAATATCGGCCTGGGCAGTTGCCCCCATGGCGCCGAAGCCGGCTTCAAGCATTTCAAAACGTGCCATTTCAAATCCCCTGTTCTGGCTCCCGAGAGCTGTCTCCGTCTGTCCCTCGGTGTCCTTGATTACCTTCGGGGGCGGCCGCTCTTTCGATGCTTTCGAGAATGCCGCGGAGGCTTGAATCCGTCGTTAAATGGCGTGCTTAATTTGAGGAAAACAAAGCTAAAACAAGAGGTAAACGCGAAAATTCGTTAAGGATACAAAGCCAGCAACTGCGCCAGTTTGCACAAAATTTGAAGAAACTTGCGAGGCGCGGATCAAGACTCGGCTAACCACAGAAGACAAAGACGTGTGCGGCCCGTTTCATTTTTCGCCGGCGCGGCCGTTCGGGAGCGGGCAAAAACCCGCAACCGTTCCGTCGCGGCACCGCTTTTGTTTTTCCGGGAGCTGGACTAGCTTACGTTTGCGTAAGGGGCAGACGGCCGGGACGGAGCCCGATTGGACTTGCCTGAGGGAGGAAAGACATGTTTCGACACGTGAGCCTGGCCCTCGCGGCCGCAATAATGATGACCGGCGCGGCATGGGCCGATCCGATCGAAGGCAATTGGAAAACGCAAGCCGGAGCGACTGCCGCCATTTCGGGTGGCGGCGGGGCATTTTCGATTACGCTCAAATCCGGCAAATTTGCCGGCAAGAACATAGGTTCACTGAAGGTGGCCGGCGACAACAAATATGCCGGCACCATAACCGACCCCGAAACCGACAAGACCTATTCGGGCAAGGCTTCGCTTTCCGGCAGTTCGCTCAAGATGAGCGGCTGCGTGTTGGGCGGGCTGATCTGCAACAGCCAGACCTGGCACAAGCTCTGATCGTGCCATTCCTGCCGGGGTGCGCGGGGCCAGTCGGCCCCGTTTTCATATATCGGTCTCGCAGCCGCGGCTCGCCATAGGTCACTGCTTTCAAGGCGGCCCGCCCAGAGATCATCAACCATTTTGAACCCCAGATGAACGCCGCCATCAGAGCCGGTTCAGCCTGGGCAAGGCATTGTCATGCGTGTTGAAGGAGACACCGCGCGATGCTTGCCCGCCGCTTCACCATCGTCTGCCTGCTGATGAGCCTGTTCGGCATGTTGTTCGCCGTCCTTGTCGCCGAAGCCGGCCGGCCGGCCCGCGCCTGGGACGTGGCCATTTCCTGCCGGCTCGGTTGCCCGAACCAGCTTCGCCACTGAACCCGACAGCGAGATATTGAAACCCACGCCATGACCCGCCTCACCGCCAATGTCGTCAAGATCCTTCGGCTTCTGCCGCGGACGGCACTCATCCTGACGCTTCTGGCGGCCCCGGTCCTGGCCGTGCCGACGATGCGCGCCGATGCCGGTTCGACCATCGAGGCGCCTGCGCTGAGAAAGGCCGGCGTCGGCTTTGTGCTGCTGGTCAGCTTGCGGCGAGGCTAGGCCGCCGGAAAGAAAACCGCCGACAGGGCGTTTTGAGACCGCCTTACCCCCTCCCAACTGCGCGCCCAACTCTCTATATTGGGTCATGGAAAAGCGAATCTATCCTCAAGCCATTGAATCGGTTGTCACGCCGGAGCCGTTCGGCCGACAGAGCTTCAACGATGCCAAGAAGGCGGTCGCGGCCCTGCAGGTGCTTTACGACCGCAACACCAAGTTCCTGCGCGATTCATTTGCCGCGCTCGCCGCGGGCGGCGACAACAACAAACGCTACCGGGCCTTCTATCCGGAAATCGGCGTCACCACGAGTTCGTTCACCCAAATCGACTCGAGGCAGGCCTATGGTCACATGCCGACGCCGGGGCATTTCTCAACCACCATCACCCAACCTGCTCTTTTCGAAAGCTACCTCACCGAACAGCTTCGGCTCATCATGCGCAACCACGGCGTTCCGGTCACGGTTTCAGAATCGACCACTCCCATCCCCCTGCATTTCGCCTTTCTCGAAGGCACGCATGTCGACGGTGCCGCCGCGGAACGCATCAAACGGCCGATCCGTGACCTGTTCGACGTGCCGGATCTCGACGGCACCGACGACCAGATCGCCAACGGTACCTTTGAAGTGGGATTGGGCGAGGCGCGGCCGCTGGCGCCGTTCACGGCACAACGGATCGACTATTCGCTGCATCGGATGTCGCACTATACGGCGACCAGTCCCCAGCATTTCCAGAACTTCGTGCTGTTCACCAACTACCAGTTCTACATCGACGAATTCGTCGCCCGTGCACGCGAATTGATGGCCAATGGCGGTGACGGATATGTAGAGTTCGTCGAGCCGGGCAATATCGTGACCAAAGTGGGCGACAGCGCGCCTGGTGAGGGTGCTGCGCCCCCTCGCCTGCCGCAGATGCCGGCCTATCATCTGAAGAAGCCGAATCATGGCGGCATCACCATGGTCAATATCGGCGTTGGACCTTCCAACGCCAAGACCATCACCGACCATATTGCGGTGCTCCGGCCGCATGCCTGGGTGATGCTCGGCCATTGCGCCGGCCTGCGCAACACGCAGGCGCTGGGCGATTATGTGCTGGCACACGCCTACGTTCGGGAAGACCATGTCCTCGACGACGATCTTCCGGTCTGGGTGCCGATCCCGCCGCTGGCTGAAATCCAAGTGGCGCTGCAGGAAGCGGTCGCCGAGGTCACCGGGCTTTCCGGCTACGACCTCAAGCGCATCATGCGCACCGGCACCGTCGCCACCATCGACAACCGCAACTGGGAGCTGCGCGACCAGCGCGGGCCGGTGCAGCGGCTGTCGCAGTCGCGGGCGATCGCGCTCGATATGGAATCGGCCACGATCGCCGCCAACGGCTTCCGCTTCCGGGTTCCCTATGGCACGCTGCTTTGCGTATCCGACAAGCCGCTGCATGGCGAATTGAAGCTGCCCGGCATGGCGACCGAGTTCTACAAGCGGCAAGTGGCGCAGCACCTGACCATCGGCATCAGGGCGATGGAGAAGCTGGCTGAAATGCCGATGGAGCGACTGCATTCGCGTAAGCTCAGGAGCTTTTCGGAAACGGCCTTCCAGTAAATGCCGAATCGCATGTTTCGGTCCGGGTCAGGACATTTCGTCATCTTGATTGAGCCGCACTTCTGCCGATAGACAAAGCGATGGCACGTATTCGGGATATGACGGTTGCGCTGGCATTCGTCGCAATGCTTGCGCTCTCGGCCGCGCTGGTGGCCGGGTTTTTCGGATCGCTGCATCCGGCCCTCGATTCCTTTGCTCATTTCCGCGTCCATTTTTCGGTGCTGATGGCGCTTTGCGCGCTGCCCCTGCTCGCCACCTCGTTTCGCCTGCAGGCCGCGGCCGCCTTGCTGTTTGCGGTAGCCTCCTTTGCCACCACGTCGAATGCCTTGCCGCTTTCGCGGCTATGGCAGGTGCAGGCCGCCTACGAAGCCAAACCTGGTGACGAGCCGGTCTACCGCCTGCTGCAGATGAACCTCAGGTTCAACAATCCAACGCCTGAGAAAGTGCTGTCGCTGATCGGCCGGACCCAGCCCGATGTGATCACCCTCGACGAGGTGTCCGAGATGTGGAAAGCAAAGCTTGGGCTGCTGTCCGGCGCTTATCCCTACCGGATCCTCTGCCCGTATCCCAATGGCGTGTTCGGCGTTGCGTTGCTGTCCAGACGACCGTTTGCCACAGGCACGGCGCCGCACTGCGACAGCCGCGGCGCGATGGCGATCGCCACGGTCGATTTTGGCGGAACCGACGTCGATGTCGGCGCCATCCACCTCACCTGGCCATGGCCGCACAACCAATCACGGCAGATTGGGGGGTTGTCTGACGAAATCGCCTCGCTTGGCGAGACGTCGATACTGGCGGGCGACTGCAACGCAGCGCCATGGAGCGCCGCTGTCCGGCGCGTCGCATCGCTTGGCAAGCTGACTGTAATGCCGTCGGTCGGGCCGACCTGGCTCTACAGAAAGCTGCCGGATTTCCTGCGCTTCGCCGGACTGCCGATCGACCAGGTTTTCAGCAAGGGCGCCATCCTTATCCGTTCGGCGTCGACCCTTGAGGACACCGGCTCAGACCATCTGCCGGTGCTGGTGGAGTTTTCGCTACGGTCGCTCGACGAGCACCAGACGGCGACCGCGCTTGCAGCGCTGCCTGGCGGGACGCGAAGCTGAAAATCCGCAGTCCAGTCTCGACCTGGCTTATTACTGGCCCACAAAAGCGCGGATGAGGTGCTCGACAGGGCCGCCGTCGCGATGCTCGTGCGCATCGAAGGCGATCTGCTTTGCCTCGTATTCGGCATAGATGGCATTGATCCGGCGCTTTGCCTCGCGACGTGCCTCGAAACAGTGCGGGTCATCAGCGACTGTCAGCCCTCGAACCGACTTTTCGGTGGCCCGCATCATCTGTCTGGCGATGCGGCCATGGGTCTCTTCATGGGCGCGGACGCCAGCGAAGAACCGCTTCCAGCGCTTCTGCAGCGCAGGCGATGGGGCTGAGACCAGTTTGGGATAGGTATAGAAGAGATTGAGCGTCCCGTTGGCCTGGCGCAGGCGGCAGACGCCGTTTTCCTGATGGGCGTCGAAGGTCCAATCACCGACGCTGTAGCCGGTTTGCGCGATGGCGTGGGTCATGAAGCCGTGCTTCGGCCCACTGCGATCCATGGCCTCGATCAGGGCCGCGCCGGTGGTTCCGGCAATGTTGTAAGTTCGTGTCTTGACCAGCACCTTAGTGCCGGCCAAGGCTGCAGGGGCGCACAATGCCCCGATCGCCACAACGCTCGTCAGAACTGCCAGGCGCATTTTTCCTTCCTCCCTGTCGCGGCAGAAAGGAAACACAGGCAGGCGGTTTATTCAACAATCCTACGGTTGCGCTGCTCCTCATCTTGTTTAGTCCGGAACAAACCTTGTGACTTACATGTTCTGGTAGACCGGGCCCTCGCCGCCCTGTGGCGGCACCCAATTTATATTCTGGTTCGGGTCCTTGATATCGCAAGTCTTGCAGTGCACGCAGTTCTGCGCGTTGATGACGAAGCGCACATCCTTTGCCGCAGGATCGGCGGCGGCATTGCCGTCCTTGTCGACCCATTCGTAGACGCTGGCCGGGCAGTAACGCGTCGAGGGCCCGGCATAGACGTCATGCTCGGAGCGCTTTTGCAGGTCCATGTCGGCGACGAGCAGATGGACCGGCTCGTTCTCCTCGTGGTTGGTGTTGGACAGGAACACCGACGACAGCCGGTCGAAGGTCAGCACCCCGTCCGGCTTCGGGTAGGCGATCTTCTGGTGCGCGGCGGCCGGTTCCAGCGTGGCGTAGTCGGCCTTGCCGTGCTTCATCGTGCCGAAGGGCGAGAAGCCGAACAGCGTGTTCAGCCACAGGTCGAGCCCGCCAAGGCCAACACCGACAATGGTGCCGAAGCGCGACCATAGCGGCTTGACGTTGCGCACTTTCTTCAAGTCCTTGCCGATATCGGTGGCGCGCCAGGTGGCCTCATAGGAGGCCAGCTCGTCATTGGCGCGGCCGGCGGCTATCGCATCACAGACATGCTCGGCCGCCAGCATTCCGGAGAGCACGGCATTGTGCGAGCCCTTGATGCGCGGCACGTTGACGAAGCCGGCCGCGCAGCCGATCAGCGCACCGCCGGGGAAGGACAGTTTCGGCACCGACTGCCAGCCGCCTTCGGTGATGGCGCGGGCACCATAGCCCAGCCGCTTGGCACCCTCGAAGGTGCCGCGGATCGCCGGATGGGTCTTGAAGCGCTGAAACTCGTCAAAGGGCGACAGATAGGGGTTCTTGTAGTTCAGGTGAACGACGAAGCCGACTGCCACCTGGTTGTCCTCGAGATGGTAGAGGAAGGAGCCGCCGCCGGTCTTCATATCGAGCGGCCAGCCGAAGGAATGCTGGACAAGGCCCGGCCGGTGGTTTTCCGGTTTGATCTGCCAGAGTTCCTTGAGGCCGATGCCGTATTTTCCGGGCTCACGACCGTCGGAAAGGTGGTGTTTGGCGATCAGTTGCTTGGCCAGCGAGCCGCGCGCGCCCTCGCCGATCAAGACATATTTGCCCATCAGCGCCATGCCCGGCGCAAAGCCCGGACCGTGCGTGCCGTCCTTCTCGACGCCCATGTCGCCGGTGACGACGCCGGTGACCGCACCGGCCTCGTTGTAGAGCAGGCCGACCGCGGCAAAGCCCGGATAGATCTCGACGCCCAGCGCCTCGGCCTTGGTCGCCAGCCAGCGGCAGACATTGCCGAGCGAGACGATATAGTTGCCGTGATTGTTCATCAGCGGCGGCATCAGGATATTGGGCAGACGGAACGAACCGGCGGGGCCGAGAACCAGGAAATGGTCGTCGGTGACCGGTGTCCTGAAGGGATGACCCTCCTCTTCGCGCCAGCCGGGCAGCAGCCGGTCGATGCCGATCGGATCGACGACGGCGCCGGACAGGATGTGCGCGCCGACTTCGCCGCCCTTTTCCAGCACGACGACGGAAAGCTCGGGATTGACCTGCTTGAGACGGATCGCGGCGGCGAGGCCGGCCGGGCCGGCGCCGACGATGACCACGTCGAATTCCATGCTTTCGCGTTCGATATCGCTCATCGATCCCTCACTGGCTCGCTATTCCCGGCATCTTGCTGGCTCACGCGCTGCATAGCGCATCAAATAGCGACGGGAAACCGGCGCGGACGTGACAATACCGATTTCGTCAAAAAGTCGCGTCCTGCCGCACAAATTCGCGGTGACGAGCATCAATCTTCAATCCTATTCGGTTTGCACAGATATGTCGCACTGATGTTTTTAATTGTTCGACGGCTTGCTTATCGGCCATACTTCCCGCCATGCGCATATTCGGGCCGGCTGGCTTTTCATCGACGCGCTTTTTTTTCACGCCCGGCCGGTTTTGCCGTGCGGCGCTCTTGGCGCTTCTGCCACTGACGGCCCTCGATGCCCGTGCCGAGCAGCAACTGGTCTGGGCGACCGGCGCCTATTCCTTTTCCGACGAGCGCGGCGGTTTCCGCATCACCGGGGCTTCCGGCATCGGCACGAAGGAGGATCCGCTGGTCATCACCGAAGAGCTGAATTCAGCGACGCCGGTAACGCTGGCCATTCGCACAACAAGGCCGATCCAGCCGTTCGGCAAGGCGGGAGACTTCGCCAATGGTCTGATGTATATGCGCATCGACGTGCTCAACAATAGCGGCCAAGCCTGGGTCGAGTTCCAGTTCGAACTCCAGGAGATCCTCGACCAGCCGAGCGTGTTCGGCGACGGCCTGTCGTTCGACCAGCGCAACAAAACGCCCGAAAATATCTGGTCGAGCAGCTACGCCGATTTCGACCGCAATTTCGAACCGTATGACCGCCTGCTGTTCAAGAACGGCAAGATCGACCCGCTGAAGACCGCCAGCTTCTATTTCCTGATCACCGACTACACGCCGCGCTGGACGTTCTATCTGGTGCAGGATCCGCGCATACCGTCGAGCTGAACTTGCAAATTCAAGCTTCGCGGCCGAATGTGAAACCATGACTGCCGCCCCCCACAATAGCCGAGCCGATCTCGCCGAGCTGCTGGCCTTCTACGCCAGCGCCGGCGTCGACGAGGCACTTGAAGAACAGCCGGTAAACAGGTTTGCAGAAGCCAGGCCACCGGAGCGGGTGCCCGCGGCGGCCGCTGTGCCGCTCAGTGAAAATGCGACGCCACAACGCTCGACGAGCGTATCGCGCGCCGAAATGGGCGAGAGACCGAGTACAGCACCGGCAGTGCGAGCGTCCCCGGCCATGTCAACGGTGCCCGACGAGGCGCAAGCGGCATTGGCGCGGCAACTGGCGAGATCGGCGGCAAGCCTCGACGAGCTTCGCCAGCACATGGCGGCATTCGACGGCTGCAATCTCAAATTCACCGCCAAGAACCTTGTGTTCGCCGACGGCAATCCAACTGCCGAGGTGATGCTGGTCGGCGAAGCGCCGGGTCGCGATGAAGACATAGAGGGCTTGCCGTTCGTTGGCCGCTCCGGCCGGCTGCTCGACCGCATGCTGGCCGCGATCGGTCTTGACCGGACGTCCGTCTACATCGCCAATGTCATTCCCTGGCGGCCGCCGGGCAACCGCACGCCGACCCCGCACGAGACCGAGATCTGCCGGCCGTTCATCGAGCGGCAGATCGAGTTGGTCAATCCGAAGGTGCTGGTCAATCTCGGCGGCCCGTCGGCAAAGACCCTGCTCAACACCTCCGAAGGCATATTGCGGCTGCGCGGCAACTGGCGCGTCCACACGACCCCGTCCGGCGTCGCCATTCCTGCCATGCCGACCCTGCATCCGGCCTATTTGCTGAGAACGCCGGCGCACAAGAAGCTGGCGTGGCGGGATTTCCTCGAAGTGAAGGCGAAGTTGCGGGCGCTCGGGTAATGGTGCAGAGCGCGTCTTCAGTTCTCCCCTTGCGAGAAAGGAAGGGCGGCATCATGACTTCGCAGGTAATTGAAATGCGCCCACTGCCGGCCTAGTCATCTCGTTATGACAGCAGCCCAGATTTCCGCCGGCAGTCTCATTCGCGAATGGCGTACACGCCGGCGCATGAGCCAGCTCGACCTCGCTATGGAGGCCGAGATCTCGCAGCGGCATCTGAGTTTCGTTGAAAGCGGCCGCGCCGCACCCTCGCGTGACATGGTGCTGCATCTGGCGGAGCAGCTTTCGATCCCGCTCAGGCAGCGCAACCAGCTGCTGCTGGCTGCCGGCTTTGCCCCGAGCTTCGGCGAACGACCACTTGACGATGCCTCGATGGCACCGGCGATGGCGGCGGTCGAGACCGTGCTCAAGGCGCACGAGCCGTTCCCGGCGCTTGCCGTCGACCGGCATTGGAACCTGGTGTCGGCGAACGCCGCCATCGGCCCGTTCCTCGCCAATGTCGCCGATGCCTCCCTGCTGAAGCCACCGGTCAACGTTTTGCGCCTCAGCCTGCATCCCGGCGGCATCGCGCCATGTATCGTCAACCTAGCGGAATGGCGGACACATCTTCTGGAGCGGCTGAAGCGGCAGAACGACGCTACCGCCGATCCGGCTCTTGTCGAGCTCGAGCGCGAGCTTCGGGCCTATCCGTCCGGCCTTAGAGGCAGCCGGCCGGCGCCGGTCGAACCGAACGCGATTGCCCATCCGCTCAAGCTTGCCCATGGCGACGCGGTGCTGTCGTTCATCAGCACCATCACCGTGTTCGGCACGCCGCTCGACGTGACGCTGTCGGAGCTGGCGATCGAATCTTTTTTCCCCGCCGACGAACAGACGCGGGCGGTGCTGGTGCGGCTGGCGACAGAGCGGACTGACGCTGCGAAGCCGTGATCACCCTTCCGGCGCGACGGCCTTGCGGGTGCGGGTGCGTTCGAGACCAAGCTGGCGCTCGCGCCAGATGATGAAAATCCCCGCCGCAACCACGATCATGCCGCCGACCAGCATATTGATCGTGGCGACGTCGCCAAAGACCAGATAGCCGACGACGACGCCGAGGATCATCGAAGTGTATTCGAAGGGTGCCACGACGGAAGCCTCGGCATGGCGATAGGCCGAGGTCATCAGGATCTGGCCAAGCCCGCCGCAAAAACCCGCGGCAATCAGAAGCCCCGCCTGCGCTGGCGTCAGCGCCTGCCAGCCGAATGGCAGCGAAAGCAGCGCCATGAGGCTCGCGGTAACCGAAAACCACAGCACGATGGTCGCCGTCCGCTCGCTCTGGACGAGGTTGCGAACCAGGAGCATGGCGATGGCGGAGATCGCCGCGGCTATGAGGGCGGCAATGACGCCGAGCACCTCCTGATCGCCGAGGGCAGCGCCCGAACTGAGCAGCGTCAGTTCCGGCCACGAGATGATCAGCACCCCGACCAGGCCGACGGCAACCGCACTCCAGCGATAGATGCGGATGGCTTCGCCGAGGAAGATCGAACTGAACACCACGACCAGCAGCGGCTGCGCGTAGTTCAGCGTGATCGCCTCCGGCAGCGGCAGCCGCGTCAGCGCGAAGAAGCCGAGCCCCATGGCACAGACACCGACGACGCCACGCGCAATATGGTTGAGCGGGCGCTTTGTCGAAAAGGCGGTTCCGAGTTTTCCCTGGAAGGCGAGGAAGGCGATGATCGGAAAAATGGCAAAGAAGGAGCGGAAGAAGACGATCTGGCCCGCCGGCACGGTGCCCGCCGCCTTGATGCAGGACGACATGCCGACGAAGACCGCCACCGATACGATCTTGAGCAAGATCCCGGTCAGTGTGCTGTGCTCGCCGGCAAGATCGCCGGCTGCAAGCACTGGCAAATCCGGTCTGGCTGTCACGCCCTTTTTGCTTCCTCGATCGCCCAGATGCGCGCCGGCGTTGCCGGCATGTCGATATGCCTGATGCCGTAGGCGCGGTAGAACGCGTCGGTCACCGCATTGAGCGCGGCAGGCGTCGATACGATCGTATCCGCCCCGGCGCCTTTGATGAAGGCCCGATCGTCGCGACGCAACACAGAGGCGCTCATCCCGAATTTCGGCGTGACGATGGTCATGGAAGCCTCGCGATGATGCTCGGGAAATGATCGCCGGAAATAGACGTCGCTGCAGTTTTGTCGAGGGAGTGTTTCGTGTAAAGAGCGCAGACTTCAAATTATTTGGACCAGCGGACCCGCCCGCCGCTCCCGGATCGACAGGAAAAATCAAGGAATGCGCACGGATACCGGCCAGGTCTTCAAACTCGAAGACTATCGCCCTAGTGATTATCTGATTCCGGAAACCAGCCTGACTTTCCGCCTTTCGCCTGAAGCAACGCATGTCACCGCCGTGCTGACGGTCGAACGTCGCGACGAGATTGCCGTGTCGGTGCCACTGGTGCTGGATGGCGACGGGCTGACGCTCCGCAGTATCGCCATCGACGGCCAGGAACCGAGGCCTGCGGATTTTCTCGTCACGCCCGATCAACTGACAATCATCAGCCCCCCTGCCACAAGGCGCTTCCAGCTGAGAATTGAAACCGTGTTGGCGCCGGCGCAGAACGAAGCGCTGATGGGCCTCTATCGCTCCAGCGACGTCTATTGCACGCAATGCGAGGCCGAAGGCTTTCGCCGCATCACTTATTTCCTCGACCGTCCCGACATCCTGTCGGTCTATACGGTGCGTATCGAAGCTGAGCGCAAGGAGGCGCCGCTGCTTTTGTCCAACGGCAACCCGGCCGGCAGCGGCGAGCTTGCCGGCGGCTGGCACTATGCGGTCTGGCACGACCCCTTCCCCAAGCCGTCCTATTTGTTTGCGCTGGTGGCCGGCGACCTCGGCAAGATCTCGGACAGTTTCGTCACCCTGTCTGGCCGCAAGGTCGAGCTCGGAATCTATGTCGAACCGGGTAAAGAGAGGCTCGCCGGCTACGCCATGGACGCTTTGAAACGGTCGATGAAATGGGACGAGGAGGCATTCGGCCGCGAATACGACCTCGATGTCTTCAACATCGTCGCCGTGTCCGACTTCAATATGGGCGCGATGGAGAACAAGGGCCTCAACATCTTCAACGACAAATATGTGCTGGCCGACCAGGAAACCGCGACCGACGCCGATTTCGCCAATATCGAAGCCATCATTGCGCATGAGTATTTCCACAATTGGACAGGTAACAGAATCACTTGCCGTGACTGGTTCCAGCTTTGCCTGAAGGAAGGCCTGACCGTTTTCCGCGACCACGAATTCTCGGCAGATCAGCGCTCGCGCGCCGTCAAGCGCATCGCCGAGGTGCGTACACTGCGCGCCCATCAGTTTCCCGAGGACCAGGGGCCGCTGGCGCATCCGGTGCGGCCGCGCCGCTATCGCGAGATCAACAATTTCTATACGGCGACGGTCTATGAAAAGGGCTCGGAAGTCGTGCGCATGATCCACACTATCCTCGGCGCAGAGACGTTCCGCGCCGGCATGGACCTCTACTTCGAACGTCACGACGGCCAGGCGGCGACGATCGAAGACTTCATCAAGGTGTTCGAAGACGTTTCCGGTCGCGACCTGTCGCAGTTTTCGCTCTGGTATCATCAGGCCGGTACGCCGAACCTGACCGTCAGTTCAGCGTATAATCCTGCGGCGCAGGAATTCACGCTCGAAATCGAGCAGTCGGTGCCGCCAACGCCGTCGGAAAGCCGCAAACGGCTGATGCACATTCCGCTTGCCTTCGGCCTGGTCGGCGCCGCCGGAGAGGCGACAGCCTATAGCGGCGTGGAGGGGGCGAATGTCGAGGACGGCGTCATCCATATCCGCAAACGCCGCCATGTCGTCAGGTTTTCCGGGATTGCCGAGCGGCCGGCCATGTCGCTCAACCGCGGCTTTTCGGCGCCAGTGACGCTTTCGGTCGAGCAGCGGCCCGACGACCAGTTTTTTCTGGCTGGCCACGACAGCGACGCCTTCTCGCGCTGGCAGGCATTCAACACGCTTTTGACCGATGCGCTGATTGCAGCTTTCCGCCAGATCCTGGACCACAGGCAACCCGAGTTCAGCTCCCGGCTGACCGGGCTTGCCGGCAAAATAGCCGGCGACGACGCGCTCGAACCCGCCTATCGGGCACTGACGCTGGCGCTGCCCGGCGAGGCCGATATCGCCCGCGACATCGGCAAGAACATCGACCCCGATGCCATTTTCGCGGCGCGCGGGGCGCTGGCAGTTGCGATCGCCGAGGCCAACCGCGAGATATTCCCCAACTTCTATGATCGGCTCGCCGACAATGGTCCGTTCAGCCCGGACGCGGCCAGTGCCGGGCGGCGGGCGCTGCGCAATGTCCTGCTGGACTATCTCTCCTTGCTGCCGGCAGGTGCGGAACTCGCTGCCCGGCACTTCCAATCGGCGACCAACATGACGGATCGTGCCGCGGCGTTGACCGTGCTTGCGCACCGTCACCACGGCTCACCTGAGGCAACCAAGGCACTGGCCGATTTCGAGGCGAAATATGCAACCGATCCGCTGGTCATGGACAAATGGTTCCAGATCCAGGCCAGCGTGCCCGGTCCGCAAACCGTCGACGCGGTGCGCGCCTTGACCAGCCACCCAGCGTTCTCGATGGTCAACCCGAACCGGGTACGCTCGCTCATCGGTACGTTTTCCAGCGCCAACCAGACCGGCTTTCATCGCGCCGACGGCGAGGGCTACCGGCTTTTCGTCGAAACGGTGCTGCAGGTCGAAAAACGCAACCCGCAGGTGGCCGCCAGGCTGGCGACGGCGCTCAGATCGTGGCGCTCGCTCGAACCCGTGCGGCAGGCCAAGGCAAGGGAGGCGTTGCTTTCAATCGCCAATACCGAGAAGCTGTCGGCCGATTTGCGAGACATCGTCGAGCGCACCCTGGCGTAAGCGACCTCCCCTTCTCCCCTTGTCGTGGGAGAAGGGAAGACCATCCGAAAACCCATTATTTTAGTCGATTTTTAATCTTTTTTCGCCGCACCTCTGGACAAGGCGAATCCCCTTTGATTCTTTAGTGACGATTCGGAAGTGCGGCGTTGCCGGATCGTCAAGCGGGACAGAAGATCGGGGAGTGCCATTTATGGCGAAGGCGGACGCGTGGGGCGCGCCCGGTGGGACGGCGTTTGAGCGTCGCGAGGCGCGAAACGACGGTCTCGCGGGCAATACGCGGCTCATCGCCGAACCTGCCTACCGACGGCTGCTGGCAGCCGAACCGCTGTTGCGGCGATCGATACCGGCCCTCATTATCATGTTTCTGTTGATCATCGCAGTACTGCGCTTTCTGTCACTGATGAACGAGCGCGACGAGATCGAGCGCGGCGCCAAGGCGATCCTTGCGCTGGCCGCCGGCCAACTGGCCAGTTCGATCGCCGACGCGACCATGGTTTCCACGCCAGGTGCGATCCAGGACCTGCTGGAGAGCACCGGTCGTCAGGGCGCGATGGGCCGAAGCCACGTACTGGCGATCACCGACAGCGCCTTCAAGATCATTGCCGTATCGCCGCAGTCGATGCACTGGGAGGGCCGATCGCTCGATGGCGTCGTGCAGGGCGGGCAGCCGCTGTTCATGTTCGGCGATCGCGCCGGAGTGATGGAGGTCAGCATCGGCGGACAGGACTGGTACGCAGCAGTGAGCCTGGCGAATGGCCGAAAGGGTGCCGCGGCAGCGTTCGTGCCGCAGGAGGCAGTTTTTGACGCCTGGCGCAAGACGGTCTCACTCAATGTCACGCTGTTCGTGCTGACGGCCGGCGTGCTGATCGTCATCCTTTATGCCTATTTCGGCCAGGCGGCGCGTGCCCAGGCCGCCGACCGCATCTATCTCGAAGCCCACCAACGCATCGACATGGCGTTGGTACGCGGCCGCTGCGGCCTGTGGGATTGGGACATGGTGCGCGGCAAGATGTACTGGTCGCGCTCGATGTACGACATGCTGGGCTACGAGCCTTGCGACACGATGCTGTCGTTCGGCGAAGTCGACGAAATCATTCATCCCGAGGACGGCGATTTGTTCGAACTCGCCAACAGGATCGTCGCACGCGAGATCGACTATATCGACCAGGTGTTCCGGATGCGCCATGCCGACGGGCAATGGGTTTGGATGCGCGCAAGAGCGCAGGTTATCGACCCGGAAGCGCCGGAGATCCAGCTGATCGGCATCGCCGTCGACGTCACCGAGCAGCGGCACCTGGCGCTGCGCTCCGAAGCGGCGGACCTGCGCCTGAGGACGGCCATCGAAAACATCAACGAATCCTTCGTGCTGTGGGATTCGTCCGAGCGCCTGATCATGTGCAATTCCAAATACCAGCAGGACAACGGCCTGTCGGATCGCGACGTGATGCCGGGCGCTCCGCGCGCCGTTCTGGAGGAACGCATGCTGGCCTTTGCCTCGGAGCGGCGGCTTGCCAATACCAATGGACCGCAGGGGGGCGTGACCTTCGAGCGCCAGCTTGCCGACGGCCGCTGGCTGCAAGTGAACGAGTTGCGGACAAGGGACGGCGGCACCGTCTCCGTCGGCTCCGACATCACCCAGATCAAGCTGCACCAGGAGAAGCTGGTCGACAGCGAGCGCCGGCTGATGGCGACAATCCACGACCTCAGCCTTGCCCGCCGCGCGGAAGAAGAACGGGCTCGTGAGCTCGTCGAGCTCAATCGCAAATACATGAAGGAAACCGAGCGGGCTGAAGCGGCAAACCGGGCCAAATCCGAATTCCTGGCCAACATGTCGCACGAGTTGCGGACGCCGCTCAACGCGATCATCGGCTTCTCGGAACTGATGGAACGGCGGCTGTTCGGGCCGCTGGGGTCGTCGCGCTACGAAGAGTATGCCACCGACATCAATGGCAGCGGCAAATATCTTCTCGGCGTGATCAACGACATCCTCGACATGTCGAAGATCGAGGCCGGCCAGTTCGCCCTGGATCAGGAAGAAATCGATCTCTGCCCGCTCATCAGGGAGACAGTTCGCGTCGTCTCGCTGCAGGCGGCGGAAAAGTCGATCACCGTCGAAACCCGCATCGCCGATTCGCTGACGCTGTTCGCCGACCGCAGGGCGATCAAGCAGATCCTCATCAACCTTCTGTCCAATGCGGTGAAGTTCACCGGGCAAGGCGGCCACATTTCGGTCAGAGCCCGCAGCATTTCCAGCGCGCTGATCCTGACGATCGAGGACAATGGCTGTGGCATCCCGAAAGCGGCGCTGAGCAAGCTCGGACGGCCATTCGAACAGGTGCAAAACCAGTTCTCCAAGAGCCATACCGGCTCCGGCCTCGGCCTCGCCATCTCGCGCTCGCTGGCCGAGCTTCAGGGTGGCGCCTTGAAGATCCGTTCGACCGAAAGCATCGGCACGATCGTCTCGGTACGCATCCCGATGAAGAAAGTCGCGCAGGCGATCAGGGCGGCTGCGTGAATGACCAGATAAGTCTCCGGCGGCTCGCGCCGCCGGAGCGGTTGTCAATTCTCACTGCATGCCGTCAGCGCCATCATTGCCCTCGCCGTCCCATTGGCGGTGACGGCCGGGACCCTTCGGCAGTTCGTTCTTCTCGATCTTGCCGTCATTGTCACGGTCGAGCATGGCGAACACCTTCTTCTGGCGGCTGGTGATATCGTCGGCGGTCAGCGTGCCGTCGCCCTTGGTGTCGTAGCGGGCGATGATGCGCCTGGCCATCTGCTCGAAGCGTGCCTTCTCCAGCGCGTCGGCGAGCTGTGCCACGGTCAGCTTGCCGCCATTGTCAGCGACCATCTTCTTCAGTCGAGCGTTCATGGCGTCGGAGAACTGGTCGAAGGTGATGGTGCCGTCATTGTCCTTCATGACTTTGCCCAGGCGCATCATCATGCCGCCGCGCGGCCCGGCGCCGGAGTGCTCGTCTGCATAGGCTGCGGTGCCGACGGCGCCGGCCAGGGCTGCGAAAACGAGTGCAAGTCTGGTTGTCTTTCTCATAGTCTTCTCCTGTTGCATCGTCACCCCCGATGCTAGAGCGGCGGACCTTCATCCCCCGCTCTATCTCTTTGATTGAACCTCGGAACCTCCCAAAAAAGGTCACAGTTTTGGGTCCGATGCTCTCGCCCGTACGGCTGGTTGCCGTCACGATTGTTTCGCACGAAGCAGAAGGTCGAAATCCTTTCTGACCTTCTGCGACGTCTCCTTGAGATGCGCTTCAAGCACACCGAAATCAGGCAGGTCGGTGACCGCAAGAAGCAGATCGGAAAGCCCTGGCGGAACGTCGTCGCGTTCGAACGCGCCGGTGAGGCAAAGCCGTATCATCTGAGTCAGCGCCAGATAGAGCGAATAGGCATCCACCAGTTCCTGCCTGACCGGGGCGTCGGCGAAATCCGGCGCCAGGCGCGACAGGACCTCAGCCGTGCCGGTGGCCCTGCGGCCGGCTTCGATCTTTCCCGTGATCAGCGCAACCTGGGCAATGAATTCGAGATCTATGAGGCCGCCCGGGATCAGCTTGATGTCCCAGGGATCGCGCGGCGGCTTCTCCTTGTCGACCATGGCGCGCATCTCGGATGCCTCGGCCATCACCTTGGCTGGATCGCGCGGCAGAGCGAGCACTGTGGCAACTTCCTCCTCAACCTCGCGGCAGAGCTCGGCATCGCCACCGATCGTGCGGGCCCGCGCCAGCGCCATATGCTCCCATGTCCAGGCGTCGTGGCGCTGGTACTTCTTGAAGGCATCGACGTGCGTGGCCACCGGCCCCTTGTTGCCGGACGGTCGCAGGCGAAGGTCGAGCTCGTAGAGCACGCCCTCGGCGGTCGGCGCGGAAACGGCGGCGATCAGCCGCTGCGTCAGCCGGCTGTAGTAATGCGACGGGGCAAGCGGCTTGTGGCCGTCGGACTCCTCGGCATCGGCGTCGTGATCGTAGAGCAGGATGAGGTCGACGTCGGAACCCGCCGTCAGTTCGCGGCTGCCGAGCTTACCCATGCCGAGCAGTGCGACCCTGCCGCCGGCAATATAGCCATGACGCAACGCGAATTCCGCTGTCACCGCCTGCAACGCCGCCTCGATGGTCAGGTCGGCGAGATCGGAAAAAGCGCGGCCGGCGCGCGGCGGATCGATCGACCCGGCAAGCAGCCTGACGCCGATCAGGAATTTTTGCTCCGAAGCAAAGATGCGCAGCCGGTCGAGCACGTCCTCGTAAGCCCTGTCGCCTTCGAGGAAGGCAGCGAGGCGCGCCGACAGATAGGCGCGGTTGGGCAGTTCGCTCAGCAGCGCCGGATCGAGCAGGCCATCGAAGACATGCGGCCGGCGCGTGATGATGGCGGCTAGCCGCGGTGCTGCGCCCATGATCGTCGCCATCAGCTTCAGCAACGCCGGATTCGACTGCAGCAGCGAAAACAGCTGGATGCCGGCAGGCAGGCCGGCAAGGAATTCGTCGAAGCGGATCACCGCCTCGTCCGCTCGCCGCGTCTGGCCGAAGGCTTGCAGCAGCGCCGGCGTCAGTTCGGTCAGCCGCTCGCGCGCCTCCGCCGACCGGGTGACGCGGTAGCGGCCGAAGTGCCAGCCGCGGATAACCCGGCAGATGTCGCTCGGCCGCTGGAAGCCGAGCCGCCGCAGGGTCTGCAAGGTATCGGGATCGTCGACGTCGCCGGTAAAGACCAGATTGCCGATGCCGGCCGAAAGCTCCGGCGCGGTCTCGAACAGCGCTGCATAGTGGCGCTCGACCTGATGCAGCGCCGCGCGGAACGTTTCGGCAAAGCCTGCCGCATCGGCAAAGCCCAGCATGCGGGCGACGCGTTCCAGCCCCTCTTCGTCCTCCGGCAGAATATGCGTCTGCTGGTCGGCAACCATCTGGATGGCATGTTCGACGCGGCGCAGGAACCAGTATTGCCTGGTGAGTGCATCGCGCGCGTCGGCGGTGATCCAGCCGCGTGCGGCGAGTTCGCCGAGCATCGGCACGGTCTCGCGGCCGCGCAGTTCGGGAAAGCGGCCGCCGGCGATAAGCTGCTGGGTCTGGACGAAGAACTCGATCTCGCGGATGCCGCCGCGGCCGAGCTTGACGTTGTGGCCCTTGACCGCGACCTCGCCATGGCCCTTGTGGGCGTGGATCTGGCGCTTGATCGAATGGACGTCGGCAATCGCCGCATAGTCCATGTATTTGCGCCAGATATAGGGCTGCAGTTCCTTCAGGAACGCGGCGCCGGCGGCAACATCGCCGGCCACCGGGCGAGCCTTGATCATGGCGGCGCGCTCCCAGTTCTGGCCGCGCGCCTCATAGTAGCGCAGCGCTGCCTCGACCGGGATCGCCAGCGGCGTCGAGCCGGGGTCGGGACGAAGCCTGAGATCGGTGCGGAAGACGTAACCGTGCTCGGTGCGGTCCTGGAGGATACGGACCAGCCGGCGGGTCAGGCGCGAAAACAGCTCTGTGGCATCGAGCGGATCGACGACGGCAGGCGCATCGGGGTCGAAGAAGACGACGAGGTCGATGTCGGAGGAGAAGTTCAGCTCATGCGCGCCGAGCTTGCCCATGCCGAGCAGAATCCAGCCCGAGCGTCGTGCCGGATTTTTGGGATCCGGCAATCGGAGCTTGCCCTGCTCATGCGCGTCGCGGAGCAGGAAATCGACGGCCGCACGCGTGCAGGCGTCGGCAAGGTCGCTCAGTCGCCGCACTGTCAACGAGGTCTCGGCCTCGCCGGCCAGATCGGCCAAGGCGATCAGGAAATGTGCCTCCGCCTTGCATTGGCGCAGCTCCATCATCAGGCTGGTTTCGGAGACGGCCTCTGCGCGTGCTGCCTTGTCGATCGCGGCGCCGATCGATGACAGCCGCGCCTCGACCCTCCCGTCGAAAAGCGCATCGAGTATCCGCGGCCGGCGGCGCGCGGTATCGCGCAGGAACGGCGACAGGTCGAACACAGCGGCGAGGAAATCCTGGACGACCCCCTTGCCGGCGAGAAATTTCGCCAGTCGCGGCAGTTCCTTTTGCCGCGCGGCGTCGGCGATCTCCGACAGTTCCTGCCTGGCGCGGCTTGCATCCAGCGGAACGAGCTCTACCGCCGGCTTCAACAGCCAGTCCGTTTCCAGGCGTCGCACTGCCATCCTCGCAACCATCAGCGATCCTCCCGCCCGGGAAAACTCATGACGACCGACAATCCGGGATTGCCGGGCAGCAGCTCAAGCCGTCCATTGTGGAATGTCATGATCGCCTTGGCGAGACTCAAGCCAAGGCCGGAACCCGGCTGCGAGCGGCTCTTTTCCAGCCGCACGAAACGCTCGGTCACCCTGGCGCGGTCGACATCGTCGGGAATGCCCTGGCCGTTGTCGGAGACGGCGAGTCTGATCTCGCTACCGACACGCTCCAGCGTCACGCGAACCGTAGGCCTGGAGGTCGAGTCGGTCGAATATTTGATCGCATTGTCGACGATGTTGGACAGCGCTTGGCCGATCAGCTCGCGATTGCCGTCGACGACGAAAGAACCTTGCACCGAAGTTTCGAGCGTCACGCCCGCCTCCTCCGCTACCGGCTCGTAGAGTTCGACGACGTCGTGCACGGCAGCGGCCAGATTGACCCTGGTGGTGCTTTCCGAGGAATAGCCGGCCTCCAGCCGCGAAATCATCAGGATAGCGTTGAAGGTCTTTATCAGCTGATCGGATTCGGCGATCGTTCCTTCCAGCGCCTGCCGGTAGTCGCTGGTGTTGTGCTTGCCGGAAAGCGTCGCCTCGGCACGATTGCGCAGCCTGGTCAGCGGCGTCTTCAGGTCGTGGGCGATGTTGTCGGAGACCTGCTTCAGGCCCTCGTTCAGCGTGGCGATCCGGGCCAGCATGGAATTGAGGTTTTCCGACAGCCGGTCGAACTCGTCACCGGCGCCGGTGACCGGCAGCCGGCCGGAAAGATCGCCGCCCATGATGCGGCGGCTCGCCTCCGACACGCTGTCGATGCGTTTCAGCGCCGCGCGCCCGACGAAAAACCAGATCAGCAGCCCGCCGACACCCATCATGCCGAGCGCCAGCATCAAGGCGCGGCGAATGACGGCGCGGAAGCGCTCCGGCTCGCCGAGGTCGCGGCCGACCAGCATGATCATCTGGTTGGGCAGGCGCAGCACCAGAGCAACGGCGTTGTGGCCTTTCTCGCCTTCGGCCTGGACTTCGCTCTGGGCGGGCTCGTTCGGGTCGGAGACCGGGTTGCGCTGCCGCTCGAGTTCGCCCTCACCGAAGCGGCGGTAGGAGAACGGTTCGGTGGTCCAGCCCTCGGCCTCGATCACGCCCGGCTCCAGGCTCTGCACGTTGCCGGTCAGGATCTGGCCGTTGGCATCGGCGATCAGATAGAGATTGGCGCCGGGCTGGCGGGAGCGCTGCTCGACGACGCGGACCAGCAGCGGAAGGCCGCCGCGCTGATAGGCGCGGGCAAGGCCGAGCACCTCGTCGTTGATCGTCTCCTGCGTCTGGGCGGTCAGCATGCGCACCGAGAGCGAGGTCATGTACAAGACCAGCAACACCGCACACAGCGCAAAAAGCAGAAGATAAAGCGCTGAAAGCCGCGCTGCCGTCGTCTTCATGATGGCCGGCACGGAAAGAGCCATGGGGTTCTAGCCGCTTTTCAGCATGTAGCCGGCGCCGCGAACCGTGTGGAGGATCGGCTTGTCGAAGCCCTTCTCGATCTTGCCCCGCAGCCGCGAGATATGAACGTCGATGACGTTGGTCTGCGGATCGAAATGGTAGTCCCAGACGTTCTCGAGCAGCATGGTGCGCGTCACCACCTGGCCGGCATGGCGCATCAGATATTCGAGCAGGCGGAACTCGCGCGGCTGCAGCGTTATCTCGCGCCCGGCGCGGCGCACCGAGTGCGACAGCCGGTCGAGTTCGAGATCACCGACCCGGTAAACGGTTTCGGCTTCCCTGGCGCTGGCGCGGCGGTTCAGCACCTCGACGCGGGCGAGCAGTTCGGAAAAGGCGTAGGGTTTGGTCAGATAGTCGTCGCCGCCGGCGCGCAGACCGGTGACCCGGTCGTCGACTTCGCCGAGCGCCGACAGGATGAGCACGGGCGTCGTGTTGCCTCTGGACCTGAGCCCGGCAATGACGGACAGGCCGTCGCGGCGCGGCATCATGCGGTCAACGACCATGACGTCATAGTCGCCGGAATCAGCGAGCGCGAAGCCGGTTTCGCCGTCGCCGGCGACATGGGCGGTATGGCCGGCCTCGGCGAACGCCTTCTGCAGGTAGTCGGCTGCCTCGCGATCGTCTTCTATGACGAGAATCTTCATAGAACCGTTATACGCGATTTCGCTGGAAGATTGAGTGGCCGGCATACGCATCGTGGCCTTCTCCATGGCGTATCGCGAACAAAGTGATTCAAGGATACGCGGTAAGTCTTTGTTTTAGCATGTCGTAGCCTAAAACCGCTTCACGCTTTGAGCGACATGTTCGAGCGGCAGCGGGCGATGGGAAGCCCGCTGCCGCTGGGGCGGAACACGATGACTGACTAACGTATTCAGGCCCCGTGCTTTCCCGTGCGGCGGCTCGGGGGTGTTGAAAACCGCCGCACCGGAAAAGTCGACCACTAGAGCGCCGCGCGTCCTCTTGGACGCGCGAAGGACGCTCTAGCACCTTGAATCGGCGCATGAGCCTTTCCGAAAACGGAATACGTGTTCGGGGTCATGCGCTCAGCCCTTGGCGACAGGCAGTGCGACGAAGCGGTTGCTGTCGTCGCGGGTGATCTGCATCAACACCGCCTTGCGGCCGGACTTCACCGCGTCGGCCATCGCCTTGTCGACGTCGGCGGTGCCGCTCACTTCCGTCGAATTGACGGAGGTGATGACGTCGCCGGGCTGGATGCCGCGATCGGCGGCATCGCTGTCGGGGTCGACGTCGGTCACCACAAGTCCCTTGCCATTTTCGGACTTGGTAACGGTCAGGCCGAGATCGGCGAGCGTGTCGGTCTTCGGTGCCGGAGCAGGCTGCTGGTCGGCCGAGGCCTGCTTGTCGCTCGACGGCAGCTTGCCAAGGTCGACCTTAACCGCCTCGCTCTTGCCGTTGCGCCACACCGTGACGTCGACCGATTTGCCGGGCGGGTAAGCGCCAATCAGTCGGGCGAGTTCCTTCGGCGAAGCAACGTCCTTGCCGTCCACCTGGGTGATCACGTCACCGGCGGTGATGCCGGCCTTCTTGCCGGGACCGTTGTCCTGCGCGCTGGCAACGAGCGCGCCCTTGCCGGACCCAAGGCCAAGCGACTCGGCGATTTCAGGCGTGACCGGCTGGATTTCGACGCCGAGCCAGCCGCGCTGGACGGTACCGTTCCTCATCAGGTCCTGCACGACCTGCTTGGCGGTCGAAGCGGGAATGTCGAAGGCAATGCCGACGCTGCCGCCCGACGGCGAGAAGATCGCGGTGTTGATGCCGACAACCTGGCCGTTGAGGTTGAAGGTCGGGCCGCCCGAATTGCCGCGGTTCACCGAGGCGTCGATCTGGATGAAGTCGTCATAAGGACCGGCGCCGATATCGCGGCCGCGGGCCGAAACGATGCCGGCGGTAACCGTGCCGCCGAGGCCGAACGGATTGCCGACAGCCACCACCCAGTCGCCGACGCGAACCTTGGAATCATCAGCGAAGTCGACATAGGTGAACCTGTTACCGTCATCGACCTTGAGCACGGCAAGATCGGTGCGCGGATCGGTGCCGATCAGCTTGGCGTCGAGTTCCTTGCCGTCATTGGTCACCACGGTGAAGGCGGTACCCTCCTCGACGACATGGTTGTTGGTGACGAGATAGCCGTCATCGGAGATGAAGAAACCCGACCCTTGCGCCACCGGCCGCGGCTGGTCGTTGTTGCGGTCACGATGTCCAAAACGGCGCATTCCGTTCGGGCCTTGGTCGCCAAAGCCGCGGAATTCGCGGAAGAAACGCCGCAGCTGCGGGTTATCGGGAAGATTGCCTAAGCCGTCCTCGTCGTCCATCTGGTCGGAACCGTCATCGGCCGTCGGCTGGATCTTGGCCTTGACGCGCACGCTGACAACCGCCGGCGAAACGCGCTCGACCACATCGGCGAAGCTTGGGACCTGCGGTGCCTCGACACGCACGGCGTCGGCCAGCACCGGGGCTGTCCCGGTGGCAACGGCGCCGAAGCCGATCGCGCCGGCAATGGCCAGGGATGCGGCTGCGGCCAGCAGGCGTTTGCGAGTGCGAAGAGATGAATTGGGGGCAACATTCATGGTTCTCGTATCCTCTTTTCAAGGGACGCCCCTTGGTTGGCATCCTCGACAAAGGAAATAGAGAGCCGCACATTACGGCGCCATTTCCGGTACATGAAACTTTCGTAATGTATCGATCAATCGCGGCGAAGTATCGCGTCCAACGCCGCCTGCTCGTCCGCGGTCAGGGCACTGGTCGCCGTCGAGCGGCGCGAGCGGGCGGCCAGCAGGATGCACGTCCCGCCAACGAGCAGCAGAAGAACTGGCGTCCCCCAGAGCAAGACATTGCGCAGATTGAAGCGTGGCTTCAGCAGCACGAACTCGCCGTAGCGCGAAACGACATAGTCCATCACCTGCTGATCGGTATCGCCGGCGACCAGACGCTGGCGCACAAGGATGCGCAGGTCACGGGCAAGATCGGCATCGGACTCGTCGATCGACTGGTTCTGGCAGACCATGCAGCGCAGGCCTTCCGACAAAGCGCGCGCCCTCGCCTCGAGTGCCGGGTCGGCGAGCACCTCGTCGGGCTTGACCGCCTGCGCGGCGCCGGCGAACAACAGCGCCAGCAGCAGGACCAGCGAGGCCAGCGTGCTCCTTCTCATTGCGGGCTCGCCGATGGCATGGCGCCTGCAGGCTTGCGGCGCGACGGTGCGCCGACGCGCAGGCGGCGGTCAAGCAGCGACATCGCCGCGCCCGCCATCATCACCAATCCGCCGCCCCAGATCAGCGTCACCAGCGGCTTCCACCACAGACGAACGACCACCGAGCCATCGCTGCCCTCGTCGCCAAGCGAAAGATAGAGCTGGCTGAAGCCGATCGTCCTGATGCCGGATTCGGTCGTGGTCATCTGGCGCACCGGATATGAGCGCTTGGCCGAGGTGATCTCGCCTGCGACGCTGCCGTCGGCGCCAAGCAGGGCGAAGCGGCCGCGATCCTCACTGTAGTTAGGCCCCTGGGCCGGGTAGAGTCCCTCGAAGCGCAGCTTGTGGCCGGACAGTTCGACGGTCTCGCCGGCATGCATCGACAGGATTTTTTCGGTGCCGAAGCAAAGCGTGCCGACAATGCCGAGCGTCGTCAGGCCGAGGCCGAGATGCGCAAGCGCTGTGCCGAAGACCGAGCGCGGCAGGCCGGCGAAACGCCTGAGCATCGTGGCGGGCGCGACGGTGCCGAAGCCGGATTTGACAGCGAGATCGGTGAGCGCGCCGCAGATCAGCCAGAAGGCAAGGCCGACACCGAGCGCTGCGAATACCGATGCGCCATCGATGAACAAGGCCGTCACCAGTACGGCGAGCAGCGCCGCGGCGAAAGCCGCCATCAGGCGCTGGGCGACCGCGAAAATGTCGCCGCGCTTCCAGGCGAGCAGCGGCCCGAACGGCACGACGACCAAGAGCGGCACCATCAGCGGGCCGAATGTCAGGTTGAAGAACGGCGCGCCAACCGAAATCTTGTCGGCAGACAGGGCTTCGACGGCGAGCGGGTAGAGCGTGCCGACCAGCACGGTGGCGGTGGCGGTGGTCAGGAACAGATTGTTGAGGACCAGCGCGCCTTCGCGCGAGATCGGGTGAAACAGGCCGCCGGCCGTCAGCCGGGAGGCGCGCAAGGCAAACAGCGCCAGCGAGCCGCCGATGAACAGCGTCAGGATGCAGAGGATGAAAACGCCACGCGTCGGATCGGTGGCGAATGCGTGCACCGAGGTCAGCACGCCGGAACGCACCAGGAAGGTGCCGAGCAGCGACAGTGAGAAGGTCAGGATCGCCAGAAGCAGCGTCCAGATCTTCAGCGCCGAGCGCTTTTCCATGACGATCGCCGAATGCAGCAGCGCCGTGCCCGCCAGCCACGGCATGAAGGATGCGTTCTCGACCGGATCCCAGAACCAGAAGCCGCCCCAGCCGAGCTCGTAATAGGCCCAGTAGGAGCCCATGGCGATGCCGCCGGTGAGGAACATCCAGGCGACCAGCGTCCATGGCCGCACCCAGCGCGCCCAGGATGCATCAATGCGGCCCTCGATGAGGGCGGCGACCGAGAAGGAAAAGCAGATCGAGAAACCGACATAGCCGAGATAGAGCAGCGGCGGATGGATGGCGAGGCCGAGATCCTGCAGGATCGGGTTGAGATCGCGTCCTTCGATAGGCGCCGGATTGAGCCTGACGAACGGGTTCGACGTCGTCAGGATGAACAGCAAGAACGTGGCGCCGATCGCTCCCTGCACGGCAAGCACATTGGCCCGGAGCGTCGCCGGAAGATTGCCGCCGAAAACGGCGACAAGCGCGCCGAAGAAGGTCAGGATCAGCACCCAGAGCAGCATCGAACCTTCGTGATTGCCCCAGGTTCCGGTGATCTTGTAGATCAGCGGCTGCAGCGAATGCGAGTTCTCCCAGACGCTCTCAACCGAAAAATCGGACCCTGCATAGGCGGTCGCCAGCGCTACGAAGGACAGCGCCGTCAAGGCAAAGCCGGTCAGCGCGGCGGGTGCGCCGACGGCCATCATCTTGTGGTTGCCGGTGCGCGCGCCGAACACCGGCACCACCGTCTGCACCAGGGCCAGCGCAAACGCCAGGACCAGGGCGAAATGTCCGGTTTCAACCATTGTCGCCGCACCCGCTAGATCTTGCCGCAGGTTCTTGCCGCAAAACCGTGGAACACTTTTGCGGAACCTGCTCAGTCACTCTTGCTCTCCTGCCACACGCCCTTGGCCTTGAGGCCGTCGGCCACTTCCTTGGGCATATAGGTCTCGTCATGCTTGGCGAGCACGCTGTCGGCGACAAAAATGCCGTCAGGGCCAAACGAGCCTTCGGTGATCACGCCCTGCCCTTCGCGGAAAAGATCGGGAAGAATGCCGGTATAGGTAACCTTGACGTCCTTCTGATTGTCGGTCACCGAAAAGGCGACGGTGGCGCCTTGGCTACGCTCGACCGTGCCTTTTTCGACGAGGCCGCCGAGTCTGATGCGCTGGCCGGGCTGAAGGCTAGCGGTGGCCAGATCGGCCGGCATGTAGAAATAGGAGGCCTTCTGGCCAAGCGCATAGAAGGTCAGCCCGGTGGCAACACCGAGAAACCCCAGCCCTGCTGCGATCACCGACAGTCGTTTCTGCTTGCGCGTCATCGTCTACTCCGTCGCCGTCACGCCGAGCGAGGCAGCAAAGGCGGTGAATTTCCTGGCCTGGTCACTGTCCGCGCCAAAGACGGCGATACCGCGATTGAGCGCGTCACGCGCCTGATCTGTCTTGCCCAGTACGGCATAGGAACGAACGAGCTGCATCCACCCTTCCTCGTCGCGCGGATTTTGCCGAAGCTTTTCGTCGAGGCCGGCAACCATAGTGCTGATCATGGCTTGTCGGTCCTGCGGCGACATCGAGGAGGCAGCATCGATATCCTCGGCGCTCGGTCCTTTCGCGGGCGCTCCGGAAGCGACGTTGCGGGCGGCGGATTCGGCCAGCGCCTGCTCGATGGCGCCGCGCCACGGCGAGCCCTGCGGCAAGGCGGCCAGCATCTTTTGCCAGGCCGCCGTGGCTTCAGCTATGCGGCCCTCCTGTGCCATGCCCATCGCGAGATAGAACGCGGCCTTCGGATTGGCCGGATCGAGCTTCAACGCCGCCTCGAACGCCGCCTGCGCTTCGGCTGAGACAATGCCGCCGGCCGCATTGGCGATCGCCTCGCCAAGACCCGCCTGACGGGCGGCGCTGTCGCCGTCGAGGCGGATGGCGTTGCGATAGGCGGTCACCGCATCGGCGTATCGCTGCATGCGCAGATAGACCGGCGCCAGAACGTCCCAGCCACGGCCATCGGATGGGTTGGCCGCCAGGTGCGCCTCGGCGCGGGCTATCAGCTCGTCGACCGAGCTGTCGGCGGGGTTCTTGGCCAGGCGTTCGCTGAGTGGCTGCGATGGCAGGTCGGGTGAGCCGAGCTGGCCATAGAGGCCCCAGCTGAGCAGCGGAACCACCAGCACGGCAGCCGTCGCCACCAGTCTTGTCGACCGCGACGGCTGCGTCGCCGTCTCGCCGGCCTGGCCGGCATTGCTCAGGCGAAGGATGCGGCGGGCGATTTCGGCGCGAGCCTCTTCGGCCTCCATCGGCTGGATCAGGCCACGCGCCATATCGCGGTCAAGCTCGGCCAGCTGGTCGCGATAGACTTCAAGGTCGTGATCGCCGGCAGCGGACGCGTTCTTCGATCCACCGGCCAACGGCAGCAGCACCGCCAGGCTTGCGCCCAGCGTCAGGATTGCGGCTATGACCCAGAACAGCATGGCTCTTCCAATAGAACGAGACCCCTGCCCTGCCAACACAAGCGTGCTGCGACGCTTTGGCGGAAACGGCCGGACCAGCTACGTCAGCGGCGTCCAGCTGCCGTCGGCATTGCGGCAGGCGGTTCCGCGCGCGGTGGCGCCGGCGGTGCCGGTAAACACCGTATGGGTGTATTGCCGGCAGTCCTGCGATCCGACGCGATAGGGCTGGGCGGCAACCACTTCGCCGCGATGGGCCGAACTGTCGCTCTTCCAAGCCACTTTCTGGCCGCTCGCCGTGTATTCAAGCGCCTTGTATTCCGCCTCGAGCGCGCTGCGTTTCTCGGTCTCGCTCAGGCCGGCGCCGATAGAGCCGCCGACGAGGCCGCCGCCCATGGCGGAGATGATCGTCGTCGCCACCTTGGCGCCGCTGGGGGGCGTGGCGGCCGGCGTTACCGTAACGGCCGGGCCCTTGCTGAGCGTTGTGCAGCCGGAGACGGCGAGCAGGGCGGAAACGAGCGCGACGCGAATCTTCATGCCAATACCGGCTTTCTTGAGCTGGACCGCCGCGCTGTCAGCAGGCTGGCGCGGCGATAATGTCGATGTTTGTCGGAAATTTGGCCGCAGCCGGCCACCTGGAAAAGCATTACTGAAGGCTCCGCAATCGAACCATCGCCTTCAATCCACCCATCACGGATCGTTCCAGCGCCAGAGAGCCTCCATACTCGTTGACAAGGTCGGCGACAATGGCAAGTCCGAGCCCGCTGCCCGGTTTTGTCTCGTCGAGACGCCGGCCGCGCTGCAATACCTCGCGCGCCTTGTCGTCGGGAATGCCGGGGCCGTCATCCTCGATGGCTATCTCGAATAGATTGGCCGCGCCTTCCTTGCTGGCGCCACCCTTGCTGGAGATTGGCTTCACGGAAACGGCAACCGCGCTCCTTGCCCATTTCATCGCATTGTCGAGCAGATTGCCGAGCAACTCCTCCAGGTCCTCGCGTTCGCCGGCAAAGACGATGTCGGTGGCCGGCAGTGAGAGCGACAGCGCCGTCTGCGGGTTGAGCTTCTGCAGCACCCGAACCATGCGCTGGACCAGCGGTGTCACCGGCGTTCGGTAGACGACGCTGTCGCGCTGCGCGGCGACACGGGCACGTTGCAGATAATGGTCCACTTGCTTCTGCATGGAAGCAGCCTGCTCAGCGATCAGCTGCCCCTTGGCGCCACCCAGCGCCCGCGCCTCGTTGAGCAGCACGGCAAGCGGTGTCTTCAGCGAGTGCGCCAGGTTGCCGACCTGCGTGCGCGACCGCTCGACGATACGCCTGTTGTTCTCGATCAGCGCATTGGTCTCGTTGGCGAGCGGCTCGATCTCGGCCGGGAAACGGCCGTCGAGGCGTTGCGCGGTTCCTTCGCGCACCATCGCAAGCGCATTCCTGACCCGGCGCAGCGGCTGCAGGCCGAGCAGGATCGCAATCGCGTTGATGGCGATCATGCCGACGCCGAACAGCGACAGATAGGTCAACAGACGCCGCTGGAAGGTAGCGATTTCCTGCTCGAGCTCGGTCTGGTTGCCCATGACACGGAAGCGCGCGGCGCGATTTTTCGCATCGAGGACGAACTCGCTCTCGAACACCTCCAACTGCTCGCCTTCGATGCCGTCCGCTGAATAGCTGCGCTGGAAGCTGGCATTGAAGGGCACCTCGGCAACGCTTGGCGACGGGATCGCCTTGGTCATTGACGACGAATGGAGATCGCCGTGCACGCCTTCCGAGGCGGGCTCGACCGACCAGTACCAGCCGGAATTCGGCTCCGAGAATCTCAAATCGCCAAGGTCGGGAGCGCCGGTCAACTGGCCGCCTTCGGAAACGCCCACCGAGCCGATCAGGTTGAACAGATGCGCCGAAAGCAGGCTGTCGAAACCGCGCTCGCTGGCCTGGCGATAGAGCGTGGTGATCAAGGTGAAGATGACCACCAGAGTGAGGATCGCCCAGACCGTGGAAAAGGCGATGACGCGAAACGCCAGCGAACGCGGCCATGACCGCAGCGACGGCGTGTTCGAGACGGCGGGTCTTGTAGGAAGCGGTTCCGCGTTACGCCTCCGGCTTACGCATGCGGTAGCCCATGCCGCGAACGGTTTCGATCATGTCGATGCCCATCTTCTTGCGAAGCCGTCCGACAAAGACCTCGATCGTGTTGGAATCGCGATCGAAATCCTGGTCGTAGAGATGCTCGACCAGTTCGGTCCGGGATACGACGTCGCCCATATGGTGCATGAGGTAAGCAAGCAAGCGGAATTCGTGCGAGGTCAGCTTCAGCGGTACGCCGTCGACGTCGGCCTTGGAGGCCTTGGTGTCGAGACGCAGCGGCCCGCAGGTCAGCTCGGACGAGGCATGCCCGGCAGCGCGCCGGATCAGAGCGCGCACCCTGGCCAGAATTTCCTCGATGTGGAAGGGTTTGGTGACGTAGTCGTCGGCGCCGGCGTCGATGCCGGCAACCTTGTCGCTCCAGCGGTCGCGTGCCGTCAGGATCAGCACCGGCATCTTGCGGCCGCCGCGCCGCCAGCGCTCGACCACGCTGATGCCGTCCATCTGCGGCAGGCCGATGTCGAGCACCACGGCATCATAGGGCTCGGTGTCGCCGAGAAAATGCCCTTCCTCGCCGTCGAAAGCGCGGTCGACGACATAGCCGGCATCGACCAGCGCGTCGCCGATCTGCCGGTTGAGATCCTTGTCATCTTCGACGACGAGTACGCGCATGCGGAAGGCCTGTTGAAGCTGTTCAGATATAGGCCGATTCCGGCAGACTGGGAAACGGCACGGTTCAGTTCAGCGGAACGACGATCTCCGAGCGACGGGGACGCTGCCCGTCCTTGCCCGGAACGAGCACGACGATGACGCAGACCGGCTTGCCGGCGCGTGTCGACTGCGAGGCCTTGGCCAAGGTGCCGCCATTCTGCTCCGCCACCTGCTGGCCGATCGCGTAGCAGTCGGACGCGGCGAGGACGACCGGCTGGGGCCGCTCGGGCGTGACAGCGGGGATCGCCATCGCTTGCGACGCAAGCAGGCCGGCGGCTGAGAGCGCCAGTGCCGCGGTCCGGAAGTGGGAGCGAAGGGTTTTCATGGCCAGCGTTCTAACGCGCCGGTGCTGAACGTGATATGAACGGTGAACGCTCGAATGCATGCCCGCCACACCCCTGAAGCGCGAGATTACCGGATTGCCCTTTCGCTGCCCATCCCGCGAAATTGCCAAGTTAACCTAGCCCTCCGATCCTTCGCCGACAACCGGGCATCGTTTGGCGGTGAAAGGCAATCGCTTCAGGTTTGCCCCGACTTCGACAATCGATCCGGCAACCGAAGGCAGATTCAGCCGAACCGACCGGAAATAAAAAAACCCGCTCTGCGACGGGTCATTGGCGCCAATCAGCACCATAGCCAAATTAGTAGCATAGCTGCCGGCACAAAGCAAGAACAAAATTGCCCGATTTTACGGAAAGTGCCCGACGCTCAGCCGTCTTCCTCGATCACGGCGCGGAAGCGCAGCAGCCCGTGATGGGCCGAAAGGTCCTCGTCGTAGCGGGCTTCGGCGAATTCGAGCTTGAGATGGGCGCGACGATGTTCACCAAGCGAGAGCGCCGCATCTCGCAGGCGGGCGCTGACCAGGTCCATGATGTCGGTGGTTTCCTTGCTGGCCTCGGACTTCGACCAGACATGCAGCGTCAGCAACTGCTCGGCGTTGTTCTCCGTCCCCGTTGCCCAGTCGTAGACGCTGGTGCGGCCGAAGGTCATGTGGGGGAACGCAACATTTTCCGGGGCATGGTCGAACAGTCTTGCATCGCCCAGTGCCGCCGACAGGTCGGGATCGCCGTTCACTGCCTCGAATATTGCCCTCTGCAATTCGACGGCCGGCGCGGTCATTGTCTTTGCCCTCGCCCGTCGCGTCGACCTCCCGGCTGCGTAGCTGCGTTGCATGACGGCATCCCGGCAAAAGCGCGAATCAGCGCGTCTCATACGGATTATGAACCTTCATGACCTCGGGAATAAGCCCTGCTCCTGGAATGCGCGACGCCGCAGCCCTCTGCGTCACGGACCCCTTGACCGGCTGAACGGTCGCGACGTCAAGCGGCGAGCGAAGGCGGACCGGAAGCCCTGAGAAAGCGTCTTGTGGACGGATTGCGACGGATCTAGCGAAAATCGGCCGCAGTCAGCACATATATGCTCCTGCGGGTGCGGGCATAGGCATTCCTGGCGACATCGTGGATCGAGTTGGAAGCCGTGTCGAAGGCTGCCAGGTAGGTAGCTTCTGAGGCCGCCGTTCCCGGCTGCATCTTGGAGATGGCATCGGTAGCGACAGAGAAGGAAATCTGGAACATGCCGTCATGGCCGACGAAGCGGATGCGTTTGCTTGCCTCGTCGTAGCTGCGGCTGGGATTGGGAAATGTCAGGCTCATGGTTTCGCCTCCATCGATGCGGATACGGCCTTCTTGACTGCCCGTGACGCCCGCTTCTTCTTTGCGGCGACCGGATTCAGAGCTTCCGCCGCGCGGTCCGCCTCTTCCTTGGCCAGTCGCAATTCCCTCAGCCTTGCCGTTTTGATGCTCCTGGCCTTGGCCTCCGAGAGATATTCGGCAGTTGCTTTGTTCCGTTCCGCCGTCTTCTTCTGGTTTTCCATGAAGCGAGCCTGAGCTTTTTCCATGATGTTCTGATTGCCTTCGGCCATCGGTAAAATCTCCCTTGCAGCGAAAGTCATGACTGTGAACTTCATCGTAAAATAGGTGTTCAAAGACAGAAATTCAATTTCATTAATATTCGGCAGGACCCGAACACCACGGGATGACCAGGCAAGATAATACGTTCAATATTTTATATGCCCTATGAATATTTTTTGGCACTCCTATCAATCGAGTGCCAAGGCGCCTATAGAGAGGGGGCGGCCGCCTAAGCCGGCCCCAGAAAGAGTCCCCATGAAATTCCGGCCACTCCACGATCGCGTCGTCATTCGGCGCGCCGAAAGCGACACCAAATCCAAGGGCGGCATCATCATCCCCGACAATGCCAAAGAAAAACCGCAGGAAGGCGAAGTGATCGCTGTCGGGCCGGGCGCGCGGGACGAAAGCGGCGCGCTGATCCCGCTCGACGTCGAGGCCGGCGATCTCATTCTGTTCGGCAAATGGTCCGGCACCGAGGTCAAGATAGACGGCGAGGACCTTCTGATCATGAAGGAGGCCGACGTCATGGGCATCATCGAAAAAAGCGAGACGGGCATCATCGACAAGACCGTGGCTGCCAAGAAGGCCGCCTGATTGGAAGGCCGCGCGCCCTCCCGCGCGCGCAAAGGACGCTCCGAGCTTTGATTCAGGCGCTGCAAGCGCCTTGCCACGACAACCGAACTGGAAAAGATCATGTCTGCCAAGGAAATCAGATTCTCCACCGACGCGCGTGACCGCATGCTGCGCGGCGTCGAAATCCTCAACAACGCCGTCAAGGTGACGCTCGGCCCCAAAGGCCGCAACGTCATCATCGACAAGGCCTACGGCGCGCCGCGCATCACCAAGGACGGGGTGGCCGTGGCAAAGGAAATCGAGCTTTCCGACAAGTTCGAAAACATGGGCGCACAGATGGTGCGCGAAGTGGCCTCGAAAACCAACGACCTCGCCGGCGACGGCACCACCACCGCCACGGTGCTTGCCGCTTCCATCCTGCGCGAGGGCGCCAAATTCGTTGCCGCCGGCATGAACCCGATGGACCTCAAGCGCGGCATCGACCTTGCCATCAGCGCCGTCGTAAAGGAAATCCAGGCCCGAGCCAAGAAGGTCAAGTCCTCAGGCGAGATCGCGCAGGTCGGCACCATTGCCGCCAATGGCGACACCAGTGTCGGCGCCATGATCGCCAAGGCGATGGACAAGGTCGGCAATGACGGCGTCATTACCGTCGAGGAGGCCAAGACCGCCGAAACCGAGCTAGACGTCGTCGAAGGCATGCAGTTCGACCGCGGCTATCTCTCGCCCTATTTCGTCACCAATGCCGAGAAGATGCGCGCCGAGCTGGAAGACCCTTACGTCCTCATCCACGAAAAGAAGCTCGGAAATCTGCAGGCCCTGCTGCCCATCCTCGAAGCCGTGGTGCAAAGCGGGAGGCCGCTGTTGATCATCTCCGAGGACGTCGAGGGCGAAGCGCTGGCAACGCTGGTCGTCAACAAGCTGCGCGGCGGCCTCAAGGTAGCGGCCGTCAAGGCGCCTGGCTTCGGTGACCGCCGCAAGGCGATGCTGGAAGACATCGCCGTGCTCACCGCCGGACAGATGATTTCCGAGGATCTCGGCATCAAGCTGGAGAACATTACCATAGACATGCTCGGCCGCGCCAAGCGCGTGCTGATCGAGAAGGACACCACCACGATCATCGACGGCGCCGGCGAGAAGACCACCATCCAGGCGCGCGTCCAGCAGATCAAGGCGCAGATCGAGGAAACCACGTCCGACTATGACAAGGAGAAGCTGCAGGAACGTCTCGCCAAGCTGGCGGGCGGCGTTGCCGTCATCCGCGTCGGCGGCGCCACCGAATCCGAGGTCAAGGAAAAGAAGGACCGCATCGACGATGCGCTGAACGCCACGCGCGCGGCCGTTGAAGAAGGCATCGTTCCGGGCGGCGGTGTCGCGTTGCTGCGCGCCAAGGCTGTGCTGAACGGGATGACCGGAGCCAATGCCGATGTGACGGCGGGCATTTCGATCGTGTCGAGAGCGCTCGAAGCGCCGATCCGGCAGATCGCCGAGAATTCCGGCGTCGAAGGTTCGATCGTCGTCGGCAAGCTCGCCGACGGCAAGGATCACAATCAGGGCTTCGATGCCCAGAACGAGGTCTATGTCGACATGATCAAGGCCGGCATCGTCGACCCGGCGAAGGTGGTACGGACGGCGCTGCAGGACGCGGGCTCCATTGCGGCGCTTCTGATCACGGCGGAAGCCATGATCACCGACGTTCCGGCGAAGGAAGCCGCTGCTTCGCCCGGCGGCATGGGCTATTGACCAGCCACTGCCGGAAACAAGCCTGAAAGACAGCCGCCGGGTATCCCCGGCGCGCACCATCGGCAAGGAGATCGATCAATGATCGCATTCGTCCCGAAGCCAAATGCAGCGGCGAAAATCGAAGTGGCCGAGGAAAGCCGCTTCGATCGCATTCGCAGGCTTGCCGACAAGCACAGGAAAGCCAACGCCGGTATGATAGGCCGCGACCCGAAAAAGATCGCGGACAAGCGTCCCATGTGACGCTGCCGATCCTCAGCACCCACGCAAGCGCGGAACCTTCATCGCCCTTGTAGGCAGCACCAAAATGGACGAATAGTCTTGAAAGGCGCGCCGCCGTGAAATTGCCGGCATGCGGTTTCTCAGTTGGCGGCGTCCCCGCAGCCGGATCCTGGAATGGCCAGTCCTTTGGAACCACGCAAGAGAAGAGGTCCGATCGCCGCAAGGCTGCTGGCGGTGGATGCGTGGATCGATTCCTCTGCCTACGAAATCGGCTTCAGGGCGCGCCAGTTCTGGGAGGCGGCCACCATCTTCTCGCGGCGTTTCCGCGTCGGCGGCTGGCGCCGCGGCCTGATCGAACTGTTGAGTGAAGGCTTTACGCTCGGTGCCGGCGGCATCGTCGTCCTTTTGGCGCTGGCCTTGCCGGCCTTCCAGATAACCGCCGGCGACTGGCGCACGCAAGGCGACTTCGCCGTCACCTTCCTAGACCGCTACGGCAACGAGATCGGCCAGCGGGGCATCATCCAGCGCGATTCGGTGCCGGTCGACGAGATGCCCGACCATGTCATCAAGGCGGTGCTGGCCACCGAGGACCGCCGTTTCTTCGACCATTACGGCATCGATGTGCTCGGCCTGTCGCGGGCGATATTCGAGAATGTGCGGGCCAATTCCGTCGTCCAGGGCGGCTCGAGCATCACCCAGCAGCTGGCCAAGAACCTGTTCCTGACCAACGAACGGACCTTCGAGCGCAAGATCAAGGAAGCCTTCCTGTCGCTGTGGCTCGAAGCCAATCTGTCGAAGAAGGAAATCCTGCAGCTTTACCTCGACCGCGCCTACATGGGCGGCGGCACTTTCGGCATCGAGGCAGCAGCCGATTTCTATTTCGGCAAGAGCGTCAAGGACCTGAACCTTGCCGAGGCGGCGATGCTGGCCGGCCTGTTCAAGGCGCCGACCAAATACGCGCCGCACATAAACCTGCCCGCCGCCCGTGCGCGGGCCAATGTGGTACTGTCCAATCTGGTCGATTCCGGCTTCATGACCGAAGGCCAGGTGCTGCAGGCAAGATTACACCCGGCCGAAATCGTCGACCGCGGCGAGCAGAAGAGCCCCGATTATTACCTCGACTGGGCCTTCGACGAGGTCAAGAAGATCGCCGCCAAAGGCGGCCCGCACTCGCTTGTCGCCCACACCACTTTCGACGCCAACATCCAGAAGGCGGCCGAAGAATCGATGGAGTTCCACCTCCGCCAGTTCGGCAAGGAATACAACGTCACCGAGGGCGCCATCGTCGTCATCGAGACCAACGGCGCCGTCCGGGCGATCGTCGGCGGCCGCGACTACGGCGCCAGCCAGTTCAACCGCGCCACCAAGGCACTTCGCCAGACCGGCTCCTCGTTCAAGCCCTATGTCTATGCGACGGCGATGGAGCATGGCTTCACGCCGGATTCGGTGGTGTCCGGCGGACCCATCTCCTGGGGCAGCTGGTCGCCCCACAATTACAATGGCGGGTCGGCCGGCAAGGTGACGCTGATCACGGCGATGGCCAAATCGATCAACACCGTGCCGGTGCGGCTGGCCAAGGATTATCTCGGCATCAAGCCGATCAAGGCGATGGCCGAAGCCATGGGCGTCGAGTCGCCGCTGGAATCGCACAAGACCATGGTGCTCGGTACATCGGGCATGACTGTGATGGACCAGGCGACGGGCTACAGCGTGTTCGCCCAGAACGGCTTTGCCGGAACCCGGCACGGCATAAGCCAACTCTTCAACCGTACCGGCGAGGTGGTCTACGACTTCGCCAAGGACGCGCCGCCGCCGCACCGGGTGCTGTCGGAGCAGGCGCTCAAATACATGAACACCATGCTGGCGGCGGTGCCGGTGATCGGCACGGCCCGGCGCGCGGCCCTTCCAAACATCGTTGTCGCCGGCAAGACCGGCACGACGCAGTCCTACCGCGATGCCTGGTTCGTCGGCTTTACCGGCAACTACACAGCCGCCGTCTGGCTCGGCAACGACGACTTCACCGCGACCAACAAGATGACCGGCGGCACGCTGCCGGCAATGGTGTGGCAGCGGCTGATGCTCTATGCGCACCAGAATATCGACCTGAAACCGATCCCCGGTATCGATCATCCTTTCGTCGACGCCGAAATCGCCGCCAAGGCCGAGGAAGCGGAAAAGAAGAACGCCGAACAGGCAGCAGCCGACGCCGCCGCCGAGCGTCCGCCGGTGCTGTCCAGCCGGACCACCCGGACCCTGAAAGAACTCACCAGGCTTTTCCAGGCGGCACCCGTGCTCGACGCGCCCGCTGCACCGGAGACCCTGTCGGCGCTGTGACGGCCAATTCCGCGGGGCCGCTTGCCATAAGCCCCTGCGCCGAGATATCCCCGGGCGGCAATCTCTCTGTCCCCGGCCTTCGGTTCTCCCGGCTCGTCATGCTCAAGAACGCCTTCCTGACGCTGCTTTCGCTTGCCATCGCCATCGGTGGCGGTGGCGCCAGCGTCTGGTACGCGCTGAAGCTGCAGGATGGCGTCGGCGCCATCAGGATCGGGCAATGGACCGCCTTCCCGGATATCGGCACGCCGACGGCGGATCCTTATTCCAAAGCCCGGGTGGCTCGCGAAGGCGTGCTGGCGCTTGGACAGGCGGAAGGGCTGTCCTTCATAGCCGAACGCGATTCCGGCGGCGAACAGCTCAAGCGGCAATGCGCCTACAAGATTGCGGGCGGTTTTCCCACCGGTCGGTTCTGGACGCTTTATGCCGCCGACCAGTCGCTTGGCGTGGTCGAGACCGGCACGCCGAGGCCGGCTGCGCTGCAGTCCTATCAAGTGCTGCGCCAGGCCGACAATTCGGTGGTCATTTCCGTCGGCAGCCGCCCTGCACCTGGCAACTGGCTACTGACCAGCGGCGCCGGCAAGATGTACTTGGTGCTCACGTTCTACGACACACCGATCGCCAGCAGCACCGGTCTGTCGGACGTCACGCTGCCGCAGATCCAGAAGGTCGGCTGCAATGCGTAGCCTGCTGCATGCCGTGCTGCTCGGCCTGCTCGGCGCCGGCATCGTGCACATCGTCGTGCTGCTGCTCGTCCCCGAGTTCTCCGAACGCGACGCCTGGTCGCGATTGGCCATGGCTTCGGATCTCTACAAGATGACCAGGCTCGACGCGGAAGCCGGCGGCGCGCCGGTGGTGAAATCGGTCGATCCGCTGTTTTATGCGGCGGCTTGCCGCTTCGACCTTGCCGAGGGGATGGTGCGGGTCAAGGCGCCGGGCAAGGTGCCATTCTGGTCGATATCGGTCTATGACCGCGGCGGCCACAACATCTACTCGTTCAACGACCACAGCGCGACCGCAGGCGTGCTCGACACCGTTGTGCTGACGCCGGCCCAGATGATCGAGGTCCGCAAGGATCTTCCCGAGGAACTGCAAGGGGCCATCTTCGTCGAGGCGCCGATAGAGGAAGGCGTGTTCGTCATCCGTTCGTTCGTGCCCGACGACAGCTGGAAGCCGATTGTCTCGCGCTTTCTCGAACAGAGTTCCTGCGAACTGCAGGATTTTTAGGCCGGTTCCGATGCTCAGTGGTGCGGTACCGGCAATGTTCCCGACGGTCCCGGCTTGTCGGGGCCGGTCGGCCGCGTTTCGGCCGTCAGCGGCCGCTGCTCGTAGCGCACCCCGGGAAATATGATCACTGCCGCCGGCGCGGCTTGTTGTGCTCGATTGGTTGCCGCCGTTCGCGGCACGAAAGACAGTACCATGCCCATGGTTCGCGTATTCCTCTCGGTTGCCCCGGAGCACAACGCAACGCCTCCATAGTCGATTAAGAAGGCAGTAGGTTAACGGAGCGCTAACGGATCGCCGCTAAATTGATCTTTGTTCTTGGGAAACGCGAAACCGGTACAGCCCGGCAGAGCGCCCTCCAGATCGTGTCGAGTGTCAGGCGTATCCTTCGTGTCAGCTTCGGATTTCGGGCAAATCGCAGCAGGAGCTGAATCGGGAAAGGCCGAAAGGCTGTTTCGCGCCGCGGTATCGGCATTCTGTTCGCTCACCCGCCCTTCGCGCCGGGAGATCGCGCAGCTCGAAGACCTGACGCTGCCGCTTTTCGAGAATGTCTCGGTCGAATCGCGCCGCTACGTCGCAGCGGCCCTTTCCGAATGCGAATATGCACCCGCCGCGCTGGTGCGGCGGCTTTGCCAGGAGCGGGTCGACATCGCCGCTCCGCTACTCATCCGCTCGCGTGCCCTCAGCGACATCGACCTGATCGCGCTGATCGGGCGTCACGGCCTGCCGCATGCCCGTGCCATTGCCCGCCGCAAGGATCTCAACCAAACCATCGCCGATCTCATCAAAGTGCTTGAAAGGCCGACGCTGGTGCGGTCGCAGCAGCAGCCGGAAGCAACTGCCATTGCCCCGTCCGAAAACGCGGAAATGGTCGCGAGCGACGCAAACAGACAAGAGGCGGCCGACGCCGCCGAAACCGTACGCCGCCGGTTGCGATCCATGATGCGCTCCGAGCGCGGCACCGCCATCAGACCGTTCGTCGAGCCACAAACCTACGTCAAGCTGCGCGAAACCGCGCTGACCGGCAATGCGGCATTCTTTCAGACAGCGCTCGCCGATGCGCTCGAAGTCGATTTTTCAACGGCGCGGACGCTCACCGCGAGCCAAAATTACACACCGCTACTTTTCGCCTTGCGCGCGCTCGACCTCAGCGAAGACAAGGCGTTCCTGATCACGGCTGCCATCTATCCGACCGAGTTTCCGCACCCGCAGGCGATCCGCATCTTCCTCGACCGCTACCGCCTGCTGCACCGCGACGCTGCGTTGGACAGGCTCCGCGGCTGGAAGGCCGACACCGTGTCGAAAATCGTTCGCAAGCCCGGGCGCGTCGCGGCAAATGCCGACCTGCGCAAGCCGAACAGCGCCGATGTAACCGCCACCCCAAAGGCGCTTCGCATCTGAAGGCTTGCCGTTACGACGCCTTGACCGAGATAAGCTCCTCGACGGGAACGACGCCCGCCTCGATCTCGATCACCCAGATATCCGGATCGAATTTCTTCTCGCGCTCCAGCTGCGCGTCGAAAATGGCGGCATCGTCGCCTTCGCCAAGCAGACTGAAAAAACGGTCGTCCGGCCTGGCCGAATCGTAGCTCGTTTGCGGCGCCGGCCCGAACAGCGCCATCTCTCCTAGCCGGCCACGCGCCAACACGAAAACTGCGCCGGCTTCCGTGGCGCCGCGCTTGACCACGGCGGCAAAGCCGCCGGCGCTAAAAACCCGGCGCAACAGGGCCGACACCCACAGATCGGTGGTTACCCGCATGGCGGGACCCTGTACGATTTCGGGTTTGTGGTGTCGAGATTCTCACTTATTCGCGAGCAACGGTTGGCCATCAAAGCAAGTCCCGGAATGCGACGATTTACCAACAAAGTCTAACAAAACTTGTTGGCCTCTGTGAAAAATGCTATAGTGCCCGGTATGAAAGCCCAGCCCATGCGCACTCTTACTGTGTCGCTTACCCCCAAGCAGGCCGCCCGTCTACAAGACGCCGTGAACAGCGGAGACTATGCTTCCAACAGTGAAATCGTCAGGGAAGCACTACGTCTATGGGAGCAGCGCGAGGAATTCCGCACTCTTGAACTGGAACGCCTCAAAAGGGCCTATGACGAAGGGATGGCAAGTGGCGAAGGTCAACACGTAAATCGTACGGCTTTCTTACGCGCTCTGAAGGCCGAACGCGCAGTCCGTGGCTGAATACCGGCTCACCCCGCGAGCTTCTCAGGATTTGCGAGATATTTGGCATCACATTGCCGTCGATAACGAGAAGGCGGCTGACAAGCTGATCGGACGCATTTTCGACAGGCTGGAATTGGCTTGCGAGCACGCCAAAATGGGCGCAGCTCGACCGGAATTGAGCGCCACCGCCCGCATTCTGGTCGAGGGGCGCTACATCGTGATTTACGAGCCCATGCCCTACGGCGTGTTAGCCGTGGCGATAGTCCATGGAATGCGTGACCCGGAGCAATGGCTTAAATAGGCCGGGAGACTAGGTTTCGGCCCTCAGTTGGTCAGGCCGATCTCGCGCATCTTGACGTAGACGATCTCGTCTGGCTCGCCGGTCTCCGGCAAGCCGAACAGCGCCTGGAATTCCTTGATCGCGGCCTTGGTGCGCGCGCCTACGACGCCATCCAATTGCATGTCCTCATTGCCGAACGCTTTCAGTCCGGCCTGGATCTTGACGATGCGGGGATCCGGCGTTTGCGCCGCTGCGTTTGCTGGTGCGGATACCGGAATGGCGGCCGGAGCAGCGGCCGTTTCGACCGGCCGCGGCACGGGATGCGGAACCACGGCCGCGGTCTTTGGCGTGGCGCCCAGTTGATCCAGCAGGACGCCGTCGATCTCGCCGGAGGCATTCAATCCGACTTTCTGCTGATAGGCCTGGATGGCCTTGCGCGTATTCGGTCCGGGAATACCGTCGATGGTGCCGGAATAGAAATCGAGATCCTTCAAGATGCCCTGGACCTGCTCGACGACCGGGTCGCTCTTGATCGGCGTAGCGGCCGGACGCACGATATTGATGGTGGTTTCGGGCTCATCGCTATCCGCCCGCGGAAAGCGTTCGATGCTTCTGGTAGCGAAAAACGCTCCGGCATGCGGAAAGGGCTGGTACCAAAGCGCGTTCGCCGAGACGTAGAACAGCGTCACCAGGAACGCGGTGGAGCCGCCGACCACAACAGGATTGCGCGAGATCAGGCTGCCCAGCGCCATCGCTCCGTGCTCGAAGGCATTGCCGCGGCGTTTGACCGCCTTAGGCTGTTTTGCGGAGCGACCCATTGCTCTCCCCTTTGCCACCGTCCGCCTTGGCTTTGACCGCGGACATCGGCACCACGCCGGTCTTCTCCGCCGAGCGGCCCGTCGGGCCGCTCACGGGAAGGCTGATCGTCACCGTGGTGCCCTCGCCCGGCATGCTTTCGATCGACATTGTGCCCTCGTGCAGCGCCACCAGCCCCTTCACCAGCGAAAGCCCGAGCCCTGTGCCTTCGAAACGACGGGTATAGTCGTTCTGGATCTGCATGAACGGCTTGCCGAGATTGGCGAAATCTTCCTCGGCGATGCCGATACCGGTGTCCCGGACCCAGAAATGCAGCCGCGAGCCGATCCGCTTGGCGCCGATGACGACATTGCCGCCTTCGGGCGTGAACTTGATCGCGTTAGAGACGAGATTGATCAGGATCTGCTGCACGGCGCGACGGTCGGCATTTATTTCGCCTGCATCCGGCGCGATCTGGGCCTGCAGATCGATGGCCTTTGCCTCGGCTTGCAGGCGCATCATCGACTGGCACATCTCGACCGCTTCGCGGAAGCGGAACGGTTCCGGTTCGGTCGCGTAGGCGCCCGATTCGATCCGCGATACGTCGAGTATCGAGGTGACGACGGCAAGCAAGTGCTGGCCCGAATCCCTGACCAAGCCGACATATTCCTTCTGGCGCGGATCCTTGAAGCTGCCGAACATCTCGTGCAGCAGCATGTCGGAAAAGCCAATGATGGCATTGAGCGGGGTGCGCAACTCATGGCTGACGACGGCAAGGAAGCGACCTTTCGCCACCTCGGCCGAAGCAGCCGCCTCGTTGGCAGCGGCAAGCTCCTGGCGCAGTCCGGCCAGTTCATCGTTCTCGCGCAGAAGAAGCGTGAAGACAGTCTCCTGCCCAGGCGCGCGCATCATCTCGAGCGAAAACGGCTGGTAGTTGTCGGCCGTCACGCCGCTGCTCTGCGGTAGCCGGACGCGAAGATCGAGCCGGCGCGACAGGGCGCCCTCGCGCATATCGGCCAGCGCACTGAGATATGGGACGCGGTCGGACAGATGGATGCGATCGAAAAGTCCGGTGCCGAAAAGCAGCTCCGGTGGCAGCCTCAGTATCGTGCGTGCCTTAGCCGAGGCGTCCAGAACCTCGCCATGCGCAGCGATTCGCAGCACGACGGCGTCGATCAGGTCTTCGAGCCGGTGGCTGCCGGCCGGATCGAGCTGAGCGCTGGCGGTGGCACGAAGTGAAGCGACACGCGGAATGAGCGTGAGCGCCCAGGCCAACGGCACTAGCCAGTGCCATGCGGCGATTTCGGTCTGGCCGAGCGGCAAGACGGAACCGGCTAAAGGCTGCAGCAAGACTGCGACAAGGGCCGATATGGCGCCCCAGATCACGGCACGGCGCGACTGGCCGATCCACCAGGCTTCAAACGGCAGCGCCACCGCGAGTAAGGCAACCGGCGAGGCCACACCGCCGGCGGCAGCGATAAGGGCACCCAGGGCAACACTGCCGACGACCAAGGCGAGTTGGCCGGCCAGGGTCATCTTGCCCGATGCAGCCACCAGCAGGGCGGCGAACCAGCAAAGGCCGAACGCCGCAAAGATCGCAGCCACAGTCACGGCCGCGCCCATGCCCGACGTGACCAGCGTCACCGCTGCACCCGCGCTGAAGAAGGGAGCCGCCAGCATGACGCCAATGAACCGGCTCTCACGGCGGCGGTCGTCCTGGCCGAGGACGGACGGATGAACCATCCGTTCGCAACCGGCGGCTATCGCGCCTGGCAACTCGGCGTATCTGGCCTTGATCGCACTCAACTCAACGCACCCGGTCGTGAACGGCCCTGCTTGGCAGGCGGCTTTTGTCGATCCGAAACTCGCATCCAGCGTTTAAGGAATGGATAAGGCTGGGCCGATCGTCCCCCGGCAGGCAGCAAATATCGGGATCCCGGTGGGGAAAAACGGGGGCACTTGCCGCCATAGTAAACGGAGCGTTATCCGGACCACCCGCGCCTAAGCTTGCGGCCAATCGCACCAAACTGTCACCAATGCAAAAAATAACGAGGAGAAACAACAGGTTGGATGGTTACCATTTGCTGAATGAAATATGACCCATTCGAGGCAAATGAACTTCAAAGCGCTTCGTTTCGAATCTGCCTAAAATTTGAGGAAAACTGTTGCTTTCGTGACAAGCCGTCCTTTGCGCCTCCGTGCCAGTATCGCGGTACAAGGGTCGTGTGGTTCGGAGGCATGACCGTCATAAAGGACAGACAGATGGGCTTTCTGATAAGAGCTGCTTTCTGGTTTTCCCTGGTGCTTCTGGCGCTGCCGCTGGGTGTCGGCGCCGATGATGCGGGCCGCGAAAGCGTCGGGCCGCTCCAGGCGCTGTTTGCGGCACGCGAAGCCGTCGGCGACATCGCCGGCATCTGCGAGCGCAAGCCGGACGTGTGCGAGACCGGTAAATCGGCAATGCACACCATCACCGCCCGGGCCAGGGAAACCGCCAAGATCGCGGCCGCCATGCTGGACGACAAGACCCCTGAACCAGATGCGGTGACGACCACCGGCAGCCTGCCCGAGGAAATCGTCTTGCCCGCGAAAGTCGATCTGCCGGCGAAACTGCACTTGCCGGCGAAGAACTGAGACGGTTTCGGCCGAATTCGTCGCCAGACCGCAAGGCTCCCCACGCTCGGCGCCTGCGGCGTTTCTCCTCTTTTTCCGTGACGTGGCAGCGCCGGATGACTATATCCGGGGTGATGACTACGACGATCCAGACCATCCGCGACGACTTTTCCCTGCTCGACGAGTGGGAAGACCGCTATCGCTATGTGATTGAACTGGGTGAAGCGCTGCCGCCGTTTCCCGACGAGCAACGCATACCGGCCAACAAGGTGCCCGGCTGCGTCAGCCAGGTCTGGTTGACCACCGAACAGGGCGGTGGTCCCGACCCCGTTATCACCTTCAAGGGCGATTCCGACGCCCATATCGTGCGCGGTCTGGTCGCCATCATGCTGGCGCTGTTTTCGGGACGGCCGGCCAGCGAAATACAGAGGACCGACGCGGAGGCCACATTGAAGGCGCTCGGACTTGACGAGCACCTGTCGCCGCAGCGCGCCAATGGTCTTCGCTCGATGGTCAAGCGCATCAAGCGTGACGCCGAAGCAGCGTTGAAGCAGACCGCCTGACCGGACGGCAGTTGCCGGCAGCATGGCGGGTTCGACCTTTGACCCCATAATACAAAACGGCGCCCGCAGGCGCCGTTTGAGTGTCAAACCGGAAGAGCCGGTTATCAGCGTCCCTTGCGCTTGCGGCCGAGACCCATCTTCTTGGCGAGCTGCGAACGGGCGGCCGCATAATTGGGCGCAACCATCGGATAGCTCGGGTCCAGGTTCCACTTTTCGCGATACTGGTCGGGCGTGAGATCATAGTGGGTCATCAAGTGACGCTTGAGCGACTTGAACTTCTTGCCGTCTTCGAGACAGATGATGTAGTCGTCATGCACCGAACGCTTCGGATTTACCGCCGGCTTCTGCTTGTCGGCAGGCGGCTGCTCGGCGGCCCCGCCGACGCGCCCCAAAGCGGCATGGACATCGGCAATGAGGTTCGGCAATTCGCCGACCGGCACGGGATTGTTACTGACATAGGCGGCCACCACGTCGGCGGTGAGCTCGATCAGCGCGTCACTGTTTCTGGAAGGTGTTTCGGTAATATCCATGGCGTTCAGGCCCCAACGAGAATTGTTTCTGTTTGCGCCCGTTTCGATAGTTGGGCATCGCGCGAACTTGTGCAGGAAAAAGCCTCCGCGATTCGCGTCGCGGCACCTTAATGGGCCTTGGCGTCAAGTAAGTCAATTCGCTTCTTGCGCTCTATTCAGCGATGCAAGTCAAATCTTTCATATTCAGCTTCACTCTTTCGTGCAGAGTGTAAACTTGCCGTTTTTTCTGGTCAGACCAGCATCGACTGACGCGGCGGCAAGCAGCCATTACACAGACTGCAGCAGGTAAATAGAGCTCAATGCTTGATCCAGCCGGCAGCATTACAGCCTGGCCAATCGGCGGATTCAGTAAAATCATAGGTTGCGAAGCATTACTGTTGCTCGTGAGCCGTCGGCCGGGAGCGGCGTGCCGCGTCACTGAAACGGAGTGATGTATTTTCCGTAGACCCAGCCGGTGACGAACTGGCCGTTCTGTGCCGGATCATGCCAGACTTGGCACCAGTGATTGCGGATCTTCTGTTTCTGCTGCCAGTACGAATGGTTGGCGAGATTGAGCAGATTTATCCCACCGGTGCATTTGCCGGTCATCTGCAGAACCGTCGCGTTGGGATAGGCGGCCTGCTTCTGCGAAGTTCCCGAAGGATATTTGCGCACATTGAGTGTGTCGCCGAACGGCACATTGGCCACTTGCCAAGCCGCAAAAGCAGTTGCATGAGAATGACCGGCATTGGCCAGGGTCGTCGCAGCGACGGCGAGGGCCGCGACAGTCCGAGAAAAAATGTTCATTGTCCTCTCCTCCAGCCCGTCCCCTCGAGTCACCACGACAATAGATCATAGCCGTTGAACCCGCGCTGATCGGCGTGTTCATTCGCTATTCAAGTAACTTCCATAGCGAGACGCAATGACCAGAACCCCAGTGTTTCCGATCGCCACCCCACCGCAGCCGGAGAAACGGCCGATCTTCGACACGCATCACGGCATGACGCGGACGGACGACTATGCTTGGCTGAGGGCCGCCAATTGGCAAGAGATGTTCAGGGATCCGTCTCTGCTCGACGGCCAAATCCGCGCCCACCTCGAAGCCGAGAATGCTTACCAGACGGCGCTGATGGCCGATACGGCTCAGCTGCAGAAGCAGCTTTTCGCGGAAATGAAGGGGCGTATCAAGGAAGACGATTCCTCTGTGCCTATGAAGGATGGGCCCTATGCCTACGGCTCCTCCTTCAAGCTTGGCGGCCAGCAGCCGCGTTACTTCCGCACGGCGCGTCACGGCGGCGACAAGCAGATATTGCTCGACGGCGATGCCGAGGCCGAGGGTAAGCCCTATTTCCGGCTGGGCGGCGTCGATCATTCCGACGACCACAGCAAGCTGCTGTGGGCCTTCGACGAAAAGGGTTCCGAATTCTACACGCTGCGCGTCCGCGATCTGGCCGGCGGCAATGACCTGACGGACAGGGTTCCGAACACCGGCGGTGGCGGTGTTTGGGATGCCGGCAATGACGGTTTTTTCTACACCCGCCTCGACCCCAACCACCGTCCTTCCAAAGTGCTGTTCCATGCGCTTGGTGACAGTCCTGAAAACGACCGGCTGATCTACGAGGAGACTGATCCCGGCTTCTTCATGGATGTCGGCGGCACGCGCTCCAACGAGTGGATCATGATCGGCATAAACGACCATGAGACCTCGGAATACCGCATCATGAGCGCCAACGATCCGTTCGCAGAGCCGAAGCTGGTTGCGGCGCGCCAGACCGGCCTGCAGTACGAGCTCGAGGAAGGCGGCGACATCTTCTTCATCCTCACCAATGCCGACGGTGCCAAGGACTTCAAGATCATGACGGCGCCGGCGCATGATCCGGTGCGCGCCAACTGGCAGGAACTGGTGCCGCACGAAGCGGGCCGACTGATCCTTTCGGTGATCGGCTTCAAGGATCACTTGGTCCGGCTCGAGCGCAAGGAAGGCCTGCCGCGCATCGTCGTGCACGACCGCAAGAGCGGCGAGGAGCACCTGATCTCCTTCGACGAGGAGGCCTTCTCGCTCGGCCTGTCCGGCTCCTACGAATACGACACCGAGATCATGCGCTTTTCCTATTCGTCGATGACGACCCCGGCGCAGGTCTTCGATTACAACATGCGCACCCGCGAGCGGGTGCTGCTCAAGACCCAGGAAGTGCCGTCCGGCCACGACCCGGAGCACTATGTCACGCGCCGGCTGATGGCGCCTGCCGCCGACGGCGAACTGGTGCCGATCTCGCTCCTCCATCACCGCGACACGCCGCTCGACGGGTCGGCGCCGTGCCTGCTTTACGGCTACGGCTCCTACGGCATCACCGTGCCGGCCGCGTTCAATACCAATCTGTTTTCGCTGGTCGACCGCGGCTTTGTCTACGCGATAGCCCATGTTCGCGGCGGCAAGGACAAGGGCTATGGCTGGTACGACGACGGCAAGCGGGCGAACAAGATGAACACGTTCACCGATTTCATCGCGGTCGCTCAGCACCTCGTCGCCGAACGCTATACGCAGCATGACCGCATCGTCGCGCAAGGCGGTTCGGCCGGCGGCATGCTGATGGGGGCGGTCGCCAACATGGCGCCGCAATGCTTCGGCGCCGTCGTCGCCGAGGTTCCCTTCGTCGACGTGCTCTCCACCATGCTCGACGCCAGCCTGCCGCTGACGCCGCCGGAATGGCCGGAATGGGGCAATCCGATCGCTTCGGCGGAGGATTACCGGACCATCGCCGCCTATTCACCCTACGACAATGTCGCCGCACTCGACTATCCGCCGATTCTGGCGCTGGCCGGCCTGACCGACCCGCGCGTCACTTATTGGGAGCCGGCCAAATGGGTAGCGCGGTTGCGCGACCGCAAGACAGGTGAGAATGCGGTGCTGTTCAAGATCAACATGGATTCAGGCCATGCCGGCGCCTCCGGCCGGTTTTCGAGGCTGGAGGAAATCGCCTTCACCTATGCCTTTGCGCTCAAGGTCACAGGCAAGGCCGAGCTTGCCGCGTGAACACCGCGGATAGGCAGGTATTGCTTGCTGTTCCGCTACATGCCTTCATTGAGGATGGAAGTTGCGAAGAAGCCCACCAATGATCGATCTTGCCACATTGATTGCGTATGTCGCGGTTGTGCTTGGCTTTGTCTTCATCCCGGGTCCTGCCACCCTTTTGACCGTGGCGCGAGCAACCAGCTCTGGAACCAGGGTGGGCATCGCGACCGGCGCGGGGATCGCGGCCGGCGACGTGGTTCACACCTTCATGGCGATCGTCGGCATTTCGGCGATCATTGCCACGTCGGCGGCGCTTTTCAGCATAGTGAAGTACATCGGCGCAGCCTACCTCATTTATCTCGGCGTTCGCGCGATCATCGAGAAAACGCCTGCCTATCCGGCCGCCGGCGCACTTGCGATCCCCGCTGCCAAAGCATTTCGGCAGGCTGTTTTGACCGAGATTCTCAACCCCAAGACCGCGCTTTTCTTCCTTGCATTTCTTCCGCAGTTTGTGCGGCCTGAAAACGGATCGGTGATGCTTCAACTGGCGACATTGGGCGTGATCTTTGTTCTGTTGGGCCTCGTCAGCACGGTGGTTTTCGCCGTGGGTGCGGGCGGCCTCGGCGCTTTCCTGCGCCGAAACCCGACGGTGCTGAGATGGCAGGGCAAGGCTGTCGGCTGCATCTATTGCGCCTTGGGCATCCGGCTGGCGCTGCAACAGCGCTAGGGTCTCGACATGCGACGCCTATGAGGCTTCGGATACTGGGCAGGCACAGTTGATTTTCCGCTCGCAATTGCAAAGGTCGCGCGCTACCCAGTGCGCGGCCTTTTCACGGTCGCCGCCAACACTCAATCACCCAGGGATCTGCCATGTTGCTCGTCGATGTCTATCTCGACAAATCGCCCATCCAGGGCATCGGCGTCTTTGCCAAGAACCACATTCGCCGCGGCACGCTGGTCTGGAAGCTCGACCCGAAATACGACCGCCGCATCGAGGTGACGACCTATGAGCGGGAAACCGGGCCGGTGAAAACCTATCTTGACCGCTACGCCTACCCGGACCGGTGCGACCCGAACTACATCGTCTTCGAAGCCGACGATGCGCGCTACATGAACCATGCCGACGACCCGAATTGCGACGTCTCGCAGCCGGAGGAGACCTATGCCTTGCGCGACATTGCGCCTGGCGAGGAAATGACCTGCGACTACAATCACTTCTTCGAAACCGGCTTCGACTTTCTCGGCGACCGCTGACGCAACGGCCGTCAGCTCGCCGGCTTCTTGCGAGCCGGATAGCCGTTGGGATGCGGCGGCACGGCTTTCAGATAGGCGGCGATCGCCGCACGGTCCTCCGGGGTCAGCACGGCCATGTTCCGTTGCACGTCGACCATCGCGCCGCCGACCGTATCGAAGTCCGGCGTGAAGCCGGTTTCGAGATAGTTGGCGATGTCAGCTTCGGACCAATCGGCGATGCCGCCCTCGCCCGACGTGATGTTCGGCACGATACCGCTGCCTTCGGCGGCGGCCGCACCTGCCAGCCACTGGCCCTTCCTGGTGCCGCCGGCGAGGTCCCGCGGCGTGTGGCATTCGCCGCAATGACCGGGGCCTTCCACCAGATAGCGGCCGGCCAGCACCGGGTCGGGCGTGCCGTCGGGAAAGGAAACGACCGGCTGGTCACTCAAATAGAGCAGCTTCCACAAGCCAAGACCGCGTCGGACATTGACGGGAAATGCCAGCGAATTGGCGGGCGCCTTGCCGGCGACCGCGGGCAAGGTCTTGAGGAATGCATAGAGATCGGCAATGTCGGCCGGCTTCATGCGCGCGTACGAAGTATAGGGAAATGCCGGATAAAGATGCTCGGCCGGCGGTGATACGCCCTTCAGCATGGCGTTGGCAAAGTCCTCGACGGACCAGGCGCCGATGCCGTCCCTGGCATCCTGCGATATGTTCGGCGGCACGAAGGTGCCGAACGGCGTCTTGAGCTCGAGGCCGCCGACCAGCTGAAGGCGGGCGTCGCCTTGCGAGCCGGGCTTGGCATGACAGGACGTGCAGCCGCCGGCGTAGAAGATGCGCTTGCCCCTGGCGGCGTCGCCGGGACCAAGCTCAGCCAGCGTTGCGGCATCGAGCCTGACCGGAGCCGACAGGAACCAGCCGGCAATCGCGGCCGCGCCGCCCAGAACGCGGGCGGCGCCGACAAGTTTCTTCAGCAAGCGCATTGCCCGCCATCAGCCTTTTTTCACCCTGTAGTTTTGATGACAGTTGCCGCAGCCGCCGCCGATGGTGTTGAACTGTGCCTTCAACGCCTCGGCGTCCGCAGGTGCTGCGGCGACCGCTGCCTTGACGTCTGCGAGGTACTTGCCTTCAGCCGTCTTGAAGCCGGCCATGTCCTGCCAGATCTTGGGAGACGCCGTGGTGTCGCCGGTGTCGCTGCCCGCCGGGAAAAGCGTGTCGACGCCGGCATGGAATTTCTCGGCATTGGCCTGCAGTGCCTGCAACGCGGTCAGCACCGAAGCTGCGTCGTAGGGCGTCTCGCCCTTGACCACTTTCGACAAGCCGGCGGCGATCTTGCCACGTTCCTTCATCAGCGCCTGCCGGTCAGCAACCGGGTCGGCAAATGCCGCCGAACCGGCGAAGGCGAGCATCGAGATGGCGAGGATAAGCTTTCTCATTCACTTGGCTCCATGTTGAAGGCAATTCAGGATGCGGTCCCACCCCGATGACAAACGGCAAGGATGGCTTAAAAATTCCGACGCTTCGCCTCACGCTTGCGTGAAATTTTGCAACTGTCGTTCTGATGGTGAAAAAGAAAAGCCCCGGTTTTGCCGGGGCTTTCTGGAACGGATCAGGCCTTTTCGTAGAGTTCGAGCACATAGTCCCAGTTAATGAGACTGTCGACGAAGGCTTCGAGATATTTCGGCCGGGCGTTGCGATAATCGATGTAATAGGAATGTTCCCACACATCGACGCCGAGGATCGGCGTCGCGCCATGGACGAGCGGGTTCTCGCCATTCGGCGTCTTCGAGATCGCCAGCTTGCCGTCCTTGACCGAGACCCAGGCCCAGCCCGAACCGAACTGGGTGGTGCCGGCGGCGATGAAGTCGGCCTTGAACTTGTCGTAGCCACCAAGATCGCTGTCGACCGCCTTCTGCAATGCGCCCGGCAGCTTGTTGCCACCGCCGCCCTTCTTCATCCATTTCCAGAAATGGATGTGATTGTAGTGCTGGGCGGCATTGTTGAAGAGGCCCGCATTCTTGCCGAAGGACTGTTTGACGGCCTCTTCGACCGACAAATCGCCCATGCCCGCCTCGGCGGCCAGCTTGTTGCCGTTGTCGACATAGGCCTTGTGGTGCTTGTCGTGGTGATATTCCAGCGTTTCCTTTGACATATAAGGCTGCAAGGCCTCGTAATCATAGGGCAAGGCGGGCAATTCAAAAGCCATCGGTCGTACTCCCTCGTGGAAAAATCCGGTGTCGATACCGGACTAACATAGGACTGGATTGGTCTGGAACAACTCCGGAAACGAAGCGCCGGCCGCTTTTTAGCGGGTCAGCCGGGCGAAGTCGAATGCGCCCATTCCCAATAGAGTTCGCGCGCCTTCTTGGCCACCGGTCCGGGCTGCAGATTGCGCTCCTCGATACGGGTGACCGGCACGACTTTCGAGTGGTTTCCGGTCGAGAAGATTTCGTCAGCCTCGAGAAAATCGCGGATCGACAGCGTCTTTTCCGTCGTCGTGAAGCCGTATTCGCCCAGCAGGGCCATGGTGCGCGCGCGGGTAATGCCGGACAGGAAGGTGCCGTTCGGCGCCGGCGTCATGACATGGCCGTCCTTGACCAGAAAAATATTCGAGGTGCCGGTCTCGGCGACATTGCCCAGCATGTCGAGCACCAGCGCATTGTCGAAGCCGCGCATCTTGGCTTCGAGGATAGCCCGGCCATTGTTGGGATAAAGGCAGCCGGCCTTGGCATTGGTCGGCATGGTTTCGATGGTCGGGCGCCGGAACGGCGACACCGTCACCGAAAACCCCGCCGGCGAGATCATCGGCGATTCGTAGAGGCAAAGGCAGAAACGCGTCGAGGCCGGGTCGGCCGGCACGCCCATATAGCCGCCATGCTCGGCCCAATACATCGGCCTGATGTAGACTGCCGTCTTGCCGTCGAACTTCTTCAGTCCGTCCCAGGTCAGGCCGACGATCTTGTCGGTGCTCATCGTCGGCTTCAGGCCGAGCGCGATCGCCGAGGCATTTACCCGCGCTGCATGGCGATCGAGATCGGGAGCGACGCCCTCGAACCAGCGGGCGCCGTCGAACACGCTGGTGCCGAGCCACATGGCGTGGCTGCGCGGCCCTAGAATGGCAACATTGCCCTCGTACCAGTCGCCGTCGACGAAGGTCCATGTCGCCGATTGCGCCGCAGTCGCCAGTGTCATTGCCAGGTTCCGTTCGATGCTTGTTGCGGCGCATTGGAAGATGCTTTGGCGGCCGCCGTCAACCGGCTTGGCTGAGATTTGTTGAGGCCAGCGGGCTGGCGGACTGCAATCAGCGCTTGCGCCTTGCCTTACGCGGCCTCAAAACTGTCGAATGCAGTTCGCGGCTTACGTTTTCGACGCTTATGGCACGCTGTTCGACGTGCATGCGGCCGTGCGCCGTCACGCCGACCAGATCGGGCCGGACGGCCAGTTGCTGTCGGATATCTGGCGCGCCAAGCAGCTGGAATATTCCTGGGTCAGGACGCTGATGGGGGCCTATGCCGATTTCTGGCAGCTCACCGAGCAGGCCCTCGACTTCGCCCTGCGCAAGGTTCCATCCGCGGATGCCGGGCTGAGGGCGAAGCTGCTCGAGGCCTATTGGCGGCTGGACTGCTATCCGGAGGTACCGGCCGTGCTCAAGGCGCTCAAGGCATCGGGGGCAAGGCTGGCGATCCTGTCAAACGGTTCGCCTGAGATGTTGGAAGCGGCGGTCAAATCCGCCGCGCTCGACCAGGTCCTGGACGACGTCTTTTCCGTCGACAGCGTCAGGCGCTTCAAGACCGATCCGTCGGTCTACGACATGGTCACCACGGGCTGGCGCCTCTATCCGGGCGCCGTCTCTTTCCAGTCATCCAACCGCTGGGACGTCGCCGGCGCCACCAAGTTCGGCTTCAGGACGGTGTGGATCAACCGCGCCAATCAGCCAGAGGAATACCGGGATTTTCCACCGGCCCTGATCCTGCCGTCCCTCGATGGTCTGATCTCCGGGGTTTGACGGCCGGACATGTTGCCTCGACGCAACAGTACGGTCCAGTCACAGCTTTGCCTTTGTTTGTCCACCCTGCGGCCAGAATTGGAACCGCCTATCGCGCCGGGCATTGCTCGGCACCTGCGCAACAGGACGCATTTATGCTTTGTTGCGATTTGAGACTTAAAAAAGGCAATCATGTTCACACCCCAATCGTCCTCTCTTCGCCTGAGCCGTCGCGGTTTCCTCAACGCGGCCGCCTTTGGCGCCGCCTCGGTCGCGGTTTCCAGTTGCACCACGCTGTCGCAGCAGCCAGTCGAGCCACCGCCGCCGACCTATGTCGAGCCGGCGCTCGGCGACTACGTGACGATGTATGGGCCGATGTCGGATGGCGGCTTCGAGCTGCCGGCCATACCTGTCGACAAGATCGACCCGCAGTTCCTGCGCCAGATCGTTGACGATCCGACCGGGCAGCAGCCCGGCACCATCGTCGTCGACACGACCAACCACTTCCTCTACCTGGTGCGCCCCGGCGGCCAGGCGATCCGCTACGGCGTCGGCCTCGGCCGCGCCGGCTTCGAATGGTCGGGCGATGCGGTGGTCCAATGGAAGCAGAAATGGCCGAAATGGACGCCACCGGAGGACATGATAGCCCGCCAGCCCGAGCTCGCAAAATACAGCGCCGATAATGGCGGCATGCCCGGCGGGCTGGACAACCCGCTTGGCGCGCGTGCGCTTTACCTGTTCCAGGGTAACCAGGACACGCTGTACCGGTTGCACGGCTCGCCGGAATGGCGGTCGATCGGCAAGTCGGTGTCGTCGGGCTGCGTGCGCCTGATGAACCAGGACATTATCGATCTCTACGATCGTGTGCCGAACAAGACCCCGGTCGTGGTGACAGCCGATGTCGGCCAGCCGGTGGTGGCAACAGCAAACCGCAGAGCCATTCCGATCGACGCCGGCGTGCCGGAAGGATCGATCCTGCTCGGTCCGATAAAATCGATCACAAATTCGATCTTCTGAGCTGGTCGAAAGCGCGGGCGGGATCTTCCTCGCTCCCGCTGGTTTTGCTGCGCGTCGGCGTGCCTGTACCGGTGCCGGCCTTTAGGTCCGATGCTTACGCCGAGCAGCGGATTTTGCCGTGCTGTGGGCAGACGCCACCAGTGACAGCTCATGACCGCATAGCCGCCGTCCGCTGTCCTCCAGATCTGGATACTGGCGCTTGATTCCAGGACAGAATTGCCAACACCGATGCCCGCCTTCGGGTCCGATGCCCCTCACCTGCCCCTGGACAGGCTCCCCAGAATACCCCGCACGATCGCTCGTCCGACCGACGAGCCGACCGAGCGCACCACGGATTTGATCGCAGCCTCCGCCACCGTCTGGCGGTTGGAGGGCCGCGGCGCGCGGCGGCCGCCGGTCGGCTGGGGATCGTCGTTGCCAAAGCCGGGAATGGTCCAGCGCGAACGGCCTGCGTCCTGTTGCTGCGCCTGTGCCTCCTGGGCGTCCTTAGCCTTTTTCTGCAGGATCTCGAAGGCCGATTCGCGATCGACGGTCTGGTCGTACTGTCCCGCGACCGGGCTCTCATTGATCAGCTTGCGGCGCTCTTCGGGCGTGATCGGGCCAAGGCGCGACGATGGCGGGCGGATCAGCGTCCGCTGCACCATGGACGGCACGCCCTTGGCTTCCAGCGTCGAGACAAGCGCCTCGCCGGTGCCGAGCTGCGTGATCACGGTTGCGCAGTCGAAATCGGGATTGGGCCTGAACGTCTCGGCCGCCGTCTTGACGGCCTTCTGTTCGCGCGGCGTATAGGCACGAAGTGCGTGCTGCACGCGGTTGCCCAACTGGGCCAGCACGGTTTCAGGGATATCCAGCGGATTTTGCGTGACAAAATAAACGCCGACGCCCTTCGAACGGATCAGCCGGACCACCTGCTCGACGCGGTCGACCAGCACCTTCGGGGCGTCGTCGAACAGAAGGTGCGCCTCGTCGAAGAAGAAGACCAGCTTCGGCTTGTCCGGGTCGCCGACTTCCGGCAGTTCCTCGAACAGTTCCGACATCAGCCACAGAAGGAACGTCGCATAGAGCCGCGGATTCATCATCAGCTTGTCGGCGGCGAGCACGCTGATGGCGCCGCGTCCATCGCGCGTGGTGCGCATGATGTCGGCGATCCGCAATGCCGGCTCGCCGAAGAAATTGGCAGCGCCCTGCTGCTCCAGGACCAGCAGCGTGCGCTGGATGGCGCCGACCGAAGGTTTCGTCACATTGCCGTAGCGGGCGCCGATCTCTTCGGCGCGGTCGGCGATGTTGGCAAGCAGTGACTGCAGGTCCTTCAAGTCGAGCAGCAAAAGGCCTTCCTCGTCGGCGATGCGGAAGGCGATGTTCATGATGCCTTCCTGCGCCTCGGAAAGGTTCATCAGCCGCGACAGAAGCAGCGGCCCCATCTCCGAGATGGTGGCGCGGATCGGGTGGCCCTGCTCGCCGAACAGATCCCAGAAGATGACCGGGAATTCCTGGAATTCATAAGGATCGAGCTTGACCTGCTCGGCCCGCTTGACCAGGAAATCCTGCGCTGTGCCCATCATGGCGATACCCGACAGGTCGCCCTTGATGTCGGCGCAGAATACCGGCACGCCGGCATTGGAGAAACCCTCGGCCAAAATCTGCAGGGTCACCGTCTTGCCGGTGCCGGTCGCGCCGGTGACCAGGCCGTGACGATTGCCATACTGCAGCAAAAGCTGTTCGGGCCGCTGATAGCTGTCGTCCGGCTTGCGGCTGGCCCCTATGAAGATACTGGTATCGTCGGCCATGTGTCCGGTCTCCGCAAACCTATAGGATTGAATGCCCTGATCCCTTGAAGAAAAGGGAGCCCCGCCGCAGGTATAGTGAGGCCATTGCGCAGCGACAATGGGCACCGTCGAAAATGGCTTTTGGAGCTTGCGGAACCTGCCCATGTTTGGCAATCGGTTGACGGTCGGCATCACGGAAGGCGTGTTGCACGGCAAGTGTGCTGCATTGTGATATCGGGCCGGGGACCGTAGACTGACATAGTCGGCCGCCGCGGCCGCTAGAACGAGGAGAACCGATGGGCGCCGGTGCCTTGACCCAGGATGCCGAACTTCCAAACGTCGACCGGCAACGATGGCTGGCGCTGGCGGAGAAGGCGCTGGGCGGCGGGTCCTTCGAGGAAAAGCTCGTCTCGCATACGGACGACGCCATCCGCATCGAGCCGCTCTACGAGCGTTCGGTAACCGCCGAGCCTGTCGTGCGCGCCAACCCGGGATCACCGTGGATCGTCAGCCAGCGTATCGACGATCCGGATATAGGCCGCGCCAGTGCGCAGGCGCTGGAAGACGTCGCGCAGGGTGCTACCGGACTGTCGCTTGTCTTCGAAGGTGCGCCGAACGCCTTCGGCTACGGCTTGCCGAGGACGGCGGAGGCGCTGGAGGGCGTACTCGACGGCGTGCCGCTCAACCGCATCCAGATCCGCATCGACGCCCATCCCTGGAGCCGTGCCGTGGCCGACTGGCTGGTGGCGTTCTTGACCAAGCGCCGCTCCGACCCGGCAAAGCTCAACCTCTCCTTCGGCATCGATCCGGCGGCGATCTTTGCCGGGACCGGCAGGCTGCGCATGTCGATCGAGGCTTTACAGGCTTCGATGCCGCAATCGCTGGCGCATTTCTTTTCGATGGGTGTGCCCGGCGTGCTGCTGGAGGCCGACGGGCGGGTATTCCACAATGCCGGCGCCACCGAGGCGCAGGAGCTTGGCACCATGCTCGCCTCGGCCGTCTCCTATTTGAGGCTGTTCGAGAAGGCGCGCCAGCCGCTCGTCTACGCGGCGCCGCATATTGGTTTTGCGCTGAGCGTCGACCACGACCAATTCGTTTCGACGGCCAAGGTCAGGACGTTGCGCAGGCTGTGGGCGCGTGTCCAGGAGGCCTGCTCGATACCGCCCTCCACCGCCAGCATCCATGCCGAAACCTCCTTCCGGATGATGACGGCGGCCGACCCGGAAACCAACATCCTGCGCACCACCATCGCCGCTTTCGCGGCTGCCGTCGGCGGCGCGGATTCGATCGCCATCCTGCCGCACACGATCGCGCACGGCCTACCCGCGGGTTTTGCTCGCCGCGTTGCCCGCAACGCGCAACTGATCATGGCCAATGAAAGCCACATCGACCACGTCGCCGATCCGGTTTGCGGTTCGGGCGCCGTCGAAGCGCTGACTGCGGAGCTCTGCGCGGCGGCCTGGCAGGAGTTCCAGCAGATCGAGGCAGAAGGCGGCGTGCTGACCAGCCTTGAGCAAGGCCACATCCAGAGGCGCGTCCAGGCAGCTTCCGCCCGCCGCAACACAGCCTACCAGGCGGGCGAACGGGCGATCGTCGGCACGACGCTGCACCCGTCGAAGACCGAGCGTCCGGTCGAGACGCTGGCGGCGGAGCGGCGGCCTGCCTTCACCGAAGGCGTTGCGGTGTGCGAGCCGCTATTTCCGATCCGCATCGATCAGTCGATCGGAGCCGTGCCATGATCCCGGATTTCAGCCAGATCGGCTGGTCGCCGCCACGGCGGGTGCCGGTCGAGGTCAAAGGCCAGCGGGTGACGCCGGAAGGCATTGCCGTCAAGCATCTCTACAACCAGGGCGATCTCAAGGGCTTGCCACATCTCGATACCTATCCAGGCCTGCCGCCCTTCGTGCGCGGCCCCTATCCGACGATGTATGTCCAGCAACCCTGGACGATCCGGCAATATGCCGGCTTCTCGACTGCCGAAGAGTCCAATGCCTTCTACCGTCGCAACCTTGCCGCCGGCCAGAAGGGCCTGTCGGTCGCCTTCGATCTCGCCACGCATCGCGGCTACGACAGCGACCATCCGCGCGTCGCCGGCGATGTCGGCATGGCCGGCGTCGCCATCGATTCCATTCTCGACATGCGCCAGTTGTTCGACGGCATCCCGCTTAACGAGATGACGGTATCGATGACGATGAACGGCGCGGTGCTGCCGATCATGGCGCTCTATATTGTGGCGGCGGAGGAACAGGGCGTCGCGCAGAAGGATCTCACTGGGACCATTCAGAACGACATCCTGAAAGAGTTCATGGTGCGCAACACCTACATCTATCCGCCAAAACCTTCGATGCGGATCGTGTCGGACATTTTTTCCTACACGTCGAAGCACATGCCGAAGTTCAATTCGATCTCGATCTCCGGCTACCACATGCAGGAGGCAGGAGCGACGGCGGATCTCGAGCTCGCCTACACGATTGCAGACGGTATCGAATATGCCCGCGCCGGCGTCGCGGCCGGCCTCGACATCGACCGTTTCGCGCCGCGCCTTTCCTTCTTCTGGGCGATCGGCATGAATTTCTTCATGGAAGTCGCCAAGCTGAGAGCAGCGCGCCTTTTGTGGGCCAGCCTGATGCTGAAGAACTTTTCGCCGAAGGGCGAGCGCTCGCTGTCGCTGCGCACCCATTGCCAGACTTCGGGCTGGTCGCTGACGGCGCAGGATCCCTACAACAACATCATCCGCACCATGATCGAGGCGATGGCGGCGACTCAAGGGCATACGCAGTCGCTGCACACCAATTCCTTCGACGAGGCAATGGCGCTGCCGACCGACCATTCGGCCCGCATCGCCCGCAACGCACAGCTCATCCTGCAGAAGGAGTCCGGCACGACGCGCATTATCGACCCGTGGGGCGGCTCCGCCTATGTCGAACGGCTGACGCATGATCTGGCGGCGCGTGCGCTTGCGCATATCGAGGAGGTCGAGAGCCTCGGCGGCATGGCCGCGGCGATCGAAAAGGGCCTACCGAAGCTGCGCATTGAAGAGGCTGCCGCGCGCACCCAGGCGCGCATCGATTCAGGCGAACAGATCGTGGTCGGTGTCAATGCTCACCGTCCCGGCACGGACATCGAAGTCGACGTGCTGAAGATCGACAATGCCGAAGTCAGGGCGCGGCAATTGTCGAAGCTGCAGCGGCTGAAAGGCACGCGTGACGTCGCCGCCGTCGAGAGCGCGCTCGATGCGCTTACCCGTGCTGCCGGGAGTAACGCAAACCTGCTGGAATTCGCCATCCGGGCCGCACGCGCCAACGCCACGGTCGGCGAGATTTCGCTGGCGCTGGAAAAGGTTTTCGGCCGCCATGTCGCCTCGGTGCAGACGATCTCCGGCGTCTATCGCAACGCGCTCGGCCACAATCCGGTGGTCGACCGGCTGCAGGACAAGATCATCGCGTTCGAGGAGAAGTCCGGCGGCAAGCCGCGCATTCTGGTCGCCAAGATGGGGCAAGACGGCCATGATCGCGGCCAGAAAGTGATCGCCACCGCCTTTGCCGACCTAGGCTTCGACGTCACCGTCGGGCCGATGTTCCAGACGCCGGACGAGATCGCCAGGCTGGCGGTCGAGCATGACGTGCACATCGTCGGCGCCTCGTCGCTGGCTGCGGGCCATTTGACGCTTATTCCCGAACTCAAGCATGCGCTGAAGAAGCTCGGCCGCGACGACATGCTGATCGTCGCCGGCGGCGTCATCCCGCCGCAGGATTACGACGCAGTCCGGCAGGCAGGCGCCACTGAAATCTTCCCGCCCGGCACGGTTATCCCGGAAGCGGCGGAGCGGCTGATGGACCGGCTGCTGCAGGCCGGCTGACGCTTTGTTATAATGTCTGTTGCAACAAGAAACACGCTGAGTTATAATCAGCGTTGCAACAGGATGCCTCACCATGAACACGACCATTCGCAAGATCGGCAATTCCGAAGGCGTGATCCTGCCGAGGGAGCTTCTCGATCGTCTGAACCTGAAGGCCGGCGACCAGCTTCAAATCGTTGAAACAGGTGACGGTCTTGCGCTGAAGCCAGTGGACGACAGCTTCGAGCGGCAAATGAAAGCTGCCCGCGAGGTCATGGACAAATACAAGGTCGCGCTTCAGAAGCTCGCCGAATGAGCTGGGAGTTTCTAACGCGGCGTGCAGTCGAAGCCATGCACGCGGAGCAGTTGCGCCGACACGGCGGAGCACAAGGCTTGAGGGATGAAAATGCCCTCGAATCGGCGCTCGCTCGCGCCGAAAACAAGGCCAACTACGGAGACCCGTCGGTTGAGGAACTCGCAGCCGCCTATGTCTTCGGCATTGCCAGAAATCATGCCTTTGTCGACGGCAACAAACGCACGGCCATTGTCGCGTCCGGCGCATTTCTGATTGTGAATGGTTATGCCCTGTCGGCCAATGACGGCATGCTTTACGAATTCGTCATGGGCGTCGCCGCCGGCGAAATCGACGAGGCCGGCGCCGCAGCGTTCTTCCGCGATCATGTCGTCAAGCTCGAAGACTAACTGTCGGAGAGCTTGACGATCTCCCATTCCTTGCCGTTGACCACGGCAACTTCGCCGACCTTCTTGCCGAACAGCGCCATCGCCATCGGCGACATATGGGAAATTGTCCCTTTGCCCGGATTGGCTTCGTCCTCGCCGACGATCTTCCAGTGCACCTTCTTGCCGTCGTCGCTTTCCAGGGTGACACCCATGCCGAAACGAACCAGGTCGCTCCCCGGTTCGGGCACCGAAAGCTCGGCGCTTTCACGCCGCGCCGTCCAATAGCGGAGATCACGCGACACCAGCGCGATGCGCTCGCGGTCGGCCCTCTTCTCGGCTCTGCCCAGTTCGTCGCGCAGAGCGGCCACCTCGGCATCGATCAGCGCCATGCCGCGTTCCGTGACCAGATTGCGGTGATGGCTGATCGGCCGCTCGCCGATGCCGGCGATGGCGTTTTCGCTGTCTTCCTCGCGGGTGAAGGCCCTGCTCATCTGACGAACTTAGGCTTGGAATGGCGACTCCACAAGCCATTGCTGATGAAGAGGCTAATGGTGAAGATCTGGGGTTCAGTACCCGAGATTAGACAGCTGCTTGGGGTGTAAAGCTGGCCATGCGAATGCCTCAACTTGGCGCACTATCGCGCTTCGAGGGCCGCAAGGCTAAGGTCCGGTTGCGCAACTAGGTAGCGGAGCCCCTTGGTTCCGACGTCGCCTTGCTCAACGATATTGAAGCCGTGCCGGCCGAGATCCGCTGCAACTTTGTCCAAATCGACGTAACCATGCCGGTGGAGCTGAAAGGTGCTCTTCTGGCGCGGCGGTTTCGCAAAATCGACGATAAGCACACGACCGCCCGGCCTCAGGACGCGGAAGGCCTCTCTGCCGAATTCCTCGCGGCCCTTCTTTGGAAGATGGTGGAACATCAGCGTGCTGAGGACGACATCAAATTCCCCATCCTTGAAAGGCAGTTCCTGAGCGGTGGCGGTCGAGAACCCGACTTGTAGCCCGGCTCGCCGGGCCTTTGCCGTCGCGCGCGCAACCATTTCGGCGGAGGCGTCGACGCCGTGCACGCGCCCCTCCGGCGCCACTTTTGTCTGGCAAGGAGCGCGGTGGTGCCGGTGCCGCACCCGACATCCAGGACCACTTCTCCCGGCTTCAGCTCCGCAAAGCTTAATATCCTTTCGCGAAAAGCACGTTCGCGACCGAAGGTCAGAAGCCACGCCAGCATATCGTACAGGGCGGCGGAATGAAGCGTGATGCCGACATGCAGCGCCTTCTCCTCGCCGGCGGCCGGTCTGCGGTCCTTTCCGGACAGCCGCCCGTGAGCGCTTTGCCATATCAATAAGCTCGCGACTACGACGAGTGCACCAGCATGAAGCAGGAGGACGGGAACTCCCAAGGAAAAGACCGCATTTGCCTGTCCCAACGAGAAAAATGCCGCGAGCACCACGGCCACTTTGACGAGCGCGACTAACGCATGCCCTCCGACTATTGTTCCGAAAAGACGTTGGTGCATTGCTTTATCTCCGGCCAGCCGGGCATCGCGCTGGGCCTTCCGCAAGAGCATAGGATACTGGACAGTGTGTCCAGTATCAGTTTTACTGGCCACATCGCACCGACGCGCCCAATACTGGACGATTTGGTGTCCTTTGGCCGGAAAAGGATGTTGCCGATGCCAGCCGGACCGATCGACCGTCGGGTCGCCAGGACCCGCAGCCGACTGCAGCAGGCGCTTTTCAGACTGACCGCCGAGAAGGGATATACGGCGATCACGGTCGAGGATATCTGCAGGGAAGCCGATGTCGGCCGCTCGACTTTCTACACACACTATCCCGACAAGGACCGCTTGAGGAAAGCAACGATCGACGACCATCTGAAGACCTTGCAGGCGCACGGTGCCGAACGCTATTCGCAGCGAAACGCCAAGGGCTTTTCCTTCAGCGGTCCGGTGTTCGAGCATGCTCTTGCCACGCGGGAGATGCACCGTGCGCTGATGGGCGGGAAAAAGCGCGAAATGCCAGAAGAGATCCGCGGCTGGATAAGCAGGCAGGTTCGCCATGAGTTGGCGAATATCCAAGGTGATCAAGGCGGGGCCAGACTTGAGATCGCCACACGCTTCATCGTTGGCGCGTTCTTTGAAGTGATGCACTGGTGGCTTGAGAGGGATACGAAGCTGTCCCCCGCGGAGATCGACCAGACATTCCTGCAACTTGCCTTCAACGGGGTAAATGCGGTGATCGCTGAGCCAACGAGGATCGAATAGGGGCCAAGCGTCAGATTTTCACCACGAGTTCGACCGGGCTAGTCTGGCACGAATCCTGCGGCGTGAGCGTTGGACGCAAGGATCTGTGCCGATGTTGAACAGACGAACGCTGCTTGCGCAGACCGCCGGCTTTGCCGTCATGGGGATTTCGCTCGGCAAAGCAGCGGCGAAAAACCTGGCCGGCATCGAGAAAGCCGCGATGCGCGGGGCGATCAACGCGACCGAGCTCGGCGTCCGGCCCGGCGCGCTTGACGACCAGAGCAAGGCTTTCGCCAAGCTGCTGCGCGACGCGCACGACCGCGACATGCCGGTGTTCCTGCCGCCGGGGATCTATATCGTTTCCAACCTGTCGCTGCCCGGCCGGGTGCGCCTGTCCGGCGTGCCGGGCGCATCGCGGATCGTCTATGGTGGCAATGGCCATCTCATTATGGCCGAACGGGCCGAGCATATCGAACTCAGCGGGCTGGTGTTCGACGGCAGCAACCGCTGGATGGGCGACTACACGCAAGGCCTGCTCGATCTGCGCCGCATCGCCCATCTGGTCGTCGACAACTGCCAGATGACCGGCAGCGGCAAGAACAGTCTGGCGCTCGAACATGCCTCGGGCCGCATCGAGCGCTCGGAGATATCCGGTGCGGCCGATGCCGGCATCTATTCGGTCGAGGCCGATGGCCTGGAAATATCAGGCAATAGCGTCTCCGACTGCGCCAATGGCGGCATTCTCGTGCACCGCTGGCAGGCAGCGGAAGACGGCACCATCGTCAGCGGCAACCGGATCGAGCGCATCCAGGCGCGCAGCGGCGGAACCGGCCAGAACGGCAACGGCATCAATGCGTTCCGCGCCGGCAATGTCATCATCTCCGGCAATATTGTCTCGGATTGCGCGTTCTCGGCGATCCGCGCCAACAGTTCCAGCAATTTGCAGATCACCGGCAACACCTGCTCGCGTTCGGGCGAGACGGCCGTGTATTCCGAATTCTCGTTCGAAGGCGCCGTCATCGGAAACAACATCGTCGATGGTGCTGCGAACGGTATTTCGATCGTCAACTTCAACGAAGGCGGCCGCATGGGCGTGTGCTCCGGCAACATCGTCCGCAATCTGTCGACCAGCGGTCCCTACCCTGCGGACGCGCCCGGCTTCGGCGTCGGCATCAGCGTCGAGGCCGACACCACCGTTTCCGGCAATGTCGTCGAGAATGCGCCGCTCTACGGCATGCAGATCGGCTGGGGACCGTTCATGCGCAATGTGGTCGCCACGGGAAACATCGTCCGCAAGGCGGGGACCGGCATCGTCGTGACCGTGGTCGAAGGTGCCGGAACGGCAATCATCTCCGACAATGTCATCGACCGAGTCCAGAACGGCGCGATCGTCGGCCAACGCTGGGCCGAGCGAGTGACCGGTGACCTCGCCGCATCAGGCAATGCCGGCTACGCGCATTTGACCGTCGAGCGCAACCACGTCAGTTGAGGGTGGCCGTCGGCCGGAGCGCGCCGACCTTGGCGCCGATCCGGCTTTCGATAGGCGGATTTGCCTGTTCGGTCAGTTTCGCTGCGAGCGCCTGGTCGGCTTGCAAAAGCTTAGCCAGCACGGCTGCGACCATCACTTCAGCGGCGCGGCCGGCGCCATCGTCGCACTTCAGCGCGATGCCAAGGCCAAGCTCCGGAACGGCTGCACAAAAAACACCTTCGGCGCCTCCCTTGACGAAAATCCGGCCCGGCGCGGCCTCCATCATCGCGACGTCGGACCTGCCCGTGCCGGCGACGAAAAACGGCTCGGCCATGCAGGCGGAAAGCAGCCGCTTCGCCGCCCGGGCGCGCACCGGCTCGAAGCCGGCACCTGTCGCCATGCGGGCAAAGCCAAGGGCAAAGCTGCGCAGCGGCACGGCATAGGTCGGAATCGAGCAGCCGTCGGTGCCGCGGTGATCGGCGTCATGGGCAGCACCGGTCACCGCCTGCATCGCTTCGCGCACCATCTCCTGCGAGGCATGGCCAGCCTCGACGTAACCACGATGGGCGATGCCGCTGTGAACGCAGGTGCATAGGAAGCCTGAGTGCTTGCCGGAACAATTATTGTGCAAGGTGTTCGGCGCACGGCCGGCGCGGGCAAGCGCCAGCGTCGCCCCGTGGCTCGACGGCCAATGCGCGCCGCATTCGAGTGCCGTCTCGTCGAGGCCGGCTTTCGCCAGCATGGCGCGTGCCAGCTCGACATGCGGCGGCTCGCCGGAATGGGAGGCGCAGGCCAGCGCCAGCTCCCGGTCACCGAAGCCGTAGGCATCGGCAGCGCCGCTCTCGACCAGCGGCAGCGCCTGGATCGCCTTGACCGCCGAACGCGGGAACACCGGCTGTGCCGTGTCGCCGATCTCCCAGACCGGCTTGCCGTCGGCGTCGAAGACGGCAACAGCGCCGCGATGGGCGCTCTCGACGAGAGCGCCGCGCAAGACCTCGACCAGAACCGGATTTGTCATGTCACCTCCCGCAAATGCGGGCGGGTTTATCTGATCCGGTCGAGAATGGAAACGTAGTTGGCGACCGCGGCACCACCCATGTTGAAGATGCCGCCGAGCTTTGCTCCCGGCACCTGGATGCCGCCCGCCTCACCGACGAGTTGCATCGCGCCCAGCACATGCATCGATACGCCGGTGGCACCGATCGGGTGGCCCTTGGCCTTCAGCCCGCCAGACGGATTGACCGGCAGCCTTCCATCTTTCGCCGTCTCGCCATCCAGGGCCAGCTTGGCGCCCTCGCCCGGCCTGGCCAGGCCCATCGCCTCATACTCGATCAGTTCGGCGATGGTGAAACAGTCATGCGTCTCGACGAAGGACAGGTCGCCGAGCGTCACGCCCGCCTGCTTCAGCGCCTGGTTCCAGGCCTGCTCGCAGCCTTCGAAGGCGAGAATGTCGCGCTTCGACATCGGCAGAAAATCCTGCACATGCTCATTGGCGCGGAAGGCGACGGCGCGGCGCATCTTCAGCGCCGTGGCCGTGTCGGCAAGGACAAGCGCGGCGGCACCGTCCGACACCAGCGAGCAGTCTGTGCGCTTCAGCGGACCGGCGACGAAGGGGTTTTTTTCGCTTTCCTGCCGGCAGAACTCGTAGCCGAAATCCTTGCGCATCTGCGCGTAGGGATTGTCGACGCCGTTCTTGTGGTTCTTGGCGGCGATCATCGCCAGCGCATCCGACTGGTCGCCGTAGCGCTGGAAATAGGCTTGGGCGATCTTGCCGAAGACGCCAGCGAAGCCTGCCGGCGTGTCACCGTCCTCCGGCAGATACGAGGCCTTGAGCAGGTTCTTGCCGATCTCGGGACCGGGCGTCGTCGTCATCTGCTCGGCGCCGACCACCAGCACGATACGGGCGGCATTGGCGTCGATGGCGCGGATGCCTTGCCTGACCGCCGCCGAGCCGGTGGCGCAGGCGTTCTCGACGCGGGTCGCCGGCTTGAAGCGCAGCCGGTCGTCGGCCTGGAGGACCAGGCTCGCGGTGAAATCCTGGGCGGAAAACCCGGCGTTGAAGTGGCCGAGCACGATCTCGTCGACGTCATCCGGACCGATGCCGGCATGATCGAGCGCCTCGACTGCCACCTTGGTGATCAGGCTCTCCAGCGTCTCGCCTTCGAGCTTGCCGAAGCGCGAATGCGCCCAGCCGACGATGCATGCTGTCATGGCAACCTCCATCCTGCGGGCCGGGCAACGTATGTCGCGGCCCGCCTCAGCATTGTTCAAGCATGAACCGTTCCGCCGGCTTCGTGAAGGGGCCAGAACCGCACAATCGCTTGATCTTGATCATCTGGTCATAGTGCCTGGCTTTTGCCAGCAAATCAGGCTGGATTTTTGTTGATTGATGCGTCAATAAAAAATAATCTTGTCCCAACAGGCCGGAGCAGGAATGCCGAAACTCGGAATGGAGCCGTTGCGCCGCAGGGCGCTCATCGACGCAACGATCTCGGCGATCGGCGAGCGCGGTTCGCTTGATGTGACGATGTCGGAAATCGCCGGGCGCGCCGGCGTGTCCTCGGCGCTTGCCCACCATTATTTCGGCGTCAAGGACGAATTGCTGTTGGCGACGATGCGGCACATCCTCAGCGAACTCACCGCCGATACGCGCCGCGCACTTCGCGCGGCCGGCACGGCGCGCCAGCGCGTCTCGGCGGTGGTCGCGGTCAATTTCTCCGACATCCAGTTCCAGCCCGAAACGATCGCCGCCTGGCTCGCCTTCTATGTCGAGGCGCAGAAATCGGCAGCACTCCGCCGGCTGCTCAAGGTCTATGCGCGCCGGCTGCATTCCAATCTGCTCAGCGGGCTGGCCGGCATCCTGCCGAGAAGCGAGGCCGATCGGGTCGCCGAAGCGACCGCGGCGCTGATCGACGGGCTCTATATCAGGCGCGCGCTGAAGGACGGTGTTCCCGATGCCGCGACCGCGATTGCACTGGTCGAGGACTATCTCGAAACGAAGCTCAGCGGACGGCAGAAGCAGTGACATCCAAGCGACCCAACATCCTGATCGTCATGGTCGATCAGCTCAACGGAACGCTGTTTCCGGATGGGCCGGCGGACTTCCTGCACGCGCCGCATCTGAAGGCGCTCGCCGCGCGTTCGGCGCGTTTTTGCAACAATTACACGGCCTCGCCGCTCTGCGCGCCGGGCCGCGCCGCATTCATGAGCGGCCAGTTGCCGTCACGCACCGGGGTCTATGACAACGCCGCCGAATTCGCGTCTTCGATCCCGACCTTTGCCCATCATCTGCGCGCCGCAGGTTATCACACCTGCCTCTCCGGCAAGATGCATTTCGTCGGGCCGGACCAGTTGCACGGTTTCGAGGAGCGGCTGACCACCGACATCTATCCGGCCGATTTCGGCTGGACACCCGACTATCGCAAACCCGGCGAGCGCATCGACTGGTGGTATCACAATCTCGGCTCCGTCAGCGGCGCCGGTACCGCCGAGATCACCAACCAGCTGGAATATGACGACGAGGTCGCCTTCCATGCGGTGCAGAAGCTCTACGATTTTGCCCGCGTCTCCGACGATGCCGCACATCGGCCCTGGTGCTTGACGGTTTCCTTCACCCATCCGCACGATCCCTACGTCGCACGGCGGCGCTACTGGGACCTCTACCAGGATTGCCCGGCGCTCGAGCCCGAGGTCGGCTTCATTCCTTACGACAGGCAGGACCCTCATTCGCAGCGGCTCTACCGCGCCAGCGACTATGACAGGTTCGACATCACCGCTGAGCAGATACGCCGCGCACGGCGCGGCTATTTCGCCAACATCTCCTATCTCGACGACAAGGTCGGCGAATTGCTGTCGGTACTCGAGCGCACGCGAATGCTCGACGATACGATCATCCTGTTCTGCTCGGATCACGGCGACATGCTCGGCGAGCGCGGCCTGTGGTTCAAGATGTGCTTTTTCGAAGGTTCGGCGCGGGTGCCGCTGATGATCGCCGGCAAGGGCGTACACGCCGGGCTGATCGAGACGCCGGTTTCCAACCTCGACGTGACGCCGACGCTTTGCGATCTCGCCGGCATCGACATCAGCGCGATTGCGCCGTGGACCGACGGCCAGTCGCTGCTGCCGTTGCTGAACGGAAAGAAACGCTCCGCGCCGGTGCTGATGGAATATGCCGCCGAAGGCTCCAACGCGCCGATGGTGGCGATGCGCGAGGGCCGCTACAAATTCATCCATTGCGAGATCGATCCGCCGCAACTGTTTGATCTTGAATCGGATCCGCGGGAATTGACCAATCTCGCCGCCGATCCGGCCAATGCGGCTTTGGTGGCCGCTTTCACCGACAAGGTGCGGGCGCGTTGGGACATGGCGGCGTTCGATGCCGCGGTGCGTGCCAGCCAGGCACGCCGCTGGGTGGTCTACCCGGCGCTGCGCAACGGCACCCATTATCCCTGGGAATTCCAGCCGCTGCAGAAGGCATCGGAGCGCTACATGCGCAACCATATGAACCTCGACCTGCTCGAAGAGCAGAAGCGCTTTCCGCGAGGCAAATGATGGCAGACCGTCTCGTCCCCTCGCTCGACCATCTCAGGCAGGCCTATGCCGTCACCTCCAAGGCAACGCAGGTCACGCCGCTGCTGGAATCGGCGGCACTCGCCCGCGAGACCGGCGCTGCCCGCGTCTTCGTTAAGGCCGAATCGCTGCAATGGGCCGGATCGTTCAAGGTGCGCGGCGCCTACTGGCGGCTGAAGAAGCTCTCGCCTGACGAAACCAAAAAGGGCGTCGTCGCCTACTCCTCCGGCAATTTTGCGCAAGGGCTGGCGGCGGCAGGCGAAGCGCTTGGCATTCCCGTCACCATCGTCATGCCGATCGACGCGCCGGCCGCCAAGCGCGACGCCACATCGGGCTACGGCGCGCGCGTGGTGCTGACTGACCATGGCGAGCGCGCGCGTGAGGAAGTCGCCGCCGCCAAGGCGCGCGAGATCGCCTCGAGCGAAGGCCTGGCGCTGCTGCACCCGTTCGACGATCCGGAGATCGTCGCCGGCCAGGCCGGTGCCGGGCTGGAGGCACTCGACCAGCTCGCCGCCAGGCAAGCGGAGGCCGATCTCTTGTTCTGCTCAGTCGGCGGCGGCGGCCTGATCGGGGGCGTTTCGCTGGCCTTCCATTACCTGTCGCCCGCCACGGAGATCATCGGCGTCGAGCCCGAAGGTTTTGACGGCATGGGCTCGTCGCTGGCGCATGGCGCCATCGAAACCATGCCGATCGGGCCGAAATCGATCTGCGACGGGCTGATGTCGCGGCGGCCGGGCGACGCGCCGTTCGCAGCGGTGAAGGCGGCCGGCGTTCGCGGCGTCACCGTCGACGATGCCTCGGTGCGGCGCGCCATGCGCATCGCCTTCGAGCGGCTGAAGCTGGTGCTCGAACCATCCGGCGCTGCTTCGCTGGCGGCGTTGCTCGGCGGTAAGGTCGACGCGACCGGCAAGACCGTTCTCGTAGTGGCAACCGGCGGCAACGTCTCGCTGGCCGATTTCATTGCGCATATGAACCACGGGCGCGCATGAACCATGCTTGAAGCGGATTTCGTCATTATCGGCTCCGGCTCGGCCGGCTCGGCCATGGCCTACCGGCTGTCGGAGGAGGGCAAGCATTCGGTCATCGTCATCGAATATGGCGGCAGCGATATTGGGCCGCTGATCCAGATGCCGTCGGCGCTGTCGATCCCGCTCAATATGAGCCTCTACGACTGGGGCTTTGCCAGCGAGCCCGAGCCGCACCTCGGTGGCCGCGTGCTGGCGACGCCGCGTGGCAAGGTCATCGGCGGCTCGTCCTCGATCAACGGCATGGTCTATGTGCGCGGCCATGCCCGCGACTTCGACCACTGGGCCGAACAGGGCGCGGCCGGCTGGGGGTTTGCCGACGTGCTCCCCTATTTCAAGCGCATGGAGGACAGCGCAGGCGGCGAGGATGGCTGGCGCGGCCATGGCGGCCCGCTGACTGTGCAGCGCGGCTCGAGGACGAACCCACTCTATGGCGCCTTCGTCGAGGCAGGCCGTCAGGCCGGCTTCGAGCTGACCGACGACTATAATGGCGCGAAGCAGGAGGGCTTTGGGCCGATGGAGCAGACCATCCGCGGCGGCCGTCGCTGGTCGGCGGCGAGCGCCTATCTGAGGCCGGCGCTGAGGCGGAAAAATGTCATCCTGGTCAAGGGTTTCGCCCGGCGGGTGATCATCGAGAATCAACGCGCCACCGGCGTCGAGATCGAAGCGCGCAAACGGATTCAGGTAGTCAGAGCGCGGCGCGAGGTGATCGTTGCCGCGTCCTCGATCAACTCGCCCAAGATCCTGATGCTGTCCGGCATCGGCCCCGGCCAGCACCTTAGGGAGAACGGCATTCCCGTGATCGCCGACCGGCCGGGCGTCGGCCGCAATCTGCAGGATCATATGGAGCTCTACATCCAGCAGGAATCGACAAAGCCGATCACGCTGAACTCGGTGCTGAATCCGTTTTCGAAGGCGATGATCGGGGCACAATGGCTGTTCTTCAAATCCGGCCTCGGCGCTACCAACCATTTCGAGGCAGCCGCCTTCGTGCGCTCGCGCGCTGGCGTCGATTATCCCGATATCCAGTATCACTTCATCCCGGCCGCGGTCCGCTATGACGGCAAAGCGGCGGCCAAGGCGCATGGTTTCCAGGCGCATGTCGGGCCGATGCGGTCGAAGTCGCGCGGTTCGGTCACGCTGCGCTCGCCCGATCCCAAATCGAAGCCGGTGATCCGCTTCAACTACATGTCGCATCCGGACGACTGGAAGGAGTTCCGCCACTGCATCCGGCTGACCCGCGAGATCTTCGGGCAAGCGGCCTTCGATCCGTACCGCGGCAAGGAACTGTCGCCGGGCTCGCATGTGCAGTCCGACGACGACCTCAACGCCTTCATTCGCGACCACGCCGAAAGCGCCTACCACCCTTGCGGCACCTGCAAGATGGGCCGTGCCGATGATGCGATGAGCGTGGTCGATCCGGAATGCCGCGTCATTGGCGTTGAAGGGCTGCGGGTCGCCGATTCCTCGATCTTCCCGCGCGTCACCAACGGCAATCTCAACGCGCCGTCGATCATGACTGGCGAGAAGGCCGCCGACCACATTCTCGGGCGCACGCCGCTGCCACCTTCCAACCAGGAACCATGGATCAATCCGCGCTGGCAGGTGTCGGACAGATAGGCCATGATCCGGCGGACGCATATTCCGCATGCCGCGACAAGACGATTTGGAGAACAGTCATGCGCGCCCAGCCAACGGCATCGCATTATGTCAACGGCCGCTATATCGACGACGAGCGCGGCGCAGCGCTGCCGGTCATCTATCCGGCAACCGGAGAGACCATCGCCATGCTGCGCTCGGCGACGCCGAACGTGCTGGAGCTCGCGATCGAGGCGGCGCGTGCGGCACAACCCGCCTGGGCGCGGCTGAAGCCGGTCGAACGCGGCCGCATCCTGCGCCGTGCCGCCGACATTTTGCGCGCGCGCAATGCCGATCTGGCGCGCATCGAGACGCTGGATACCGGCAAGCCTATCCAGGAGACGCTGGTTGCTGACGCCCCGTCGGCGGCCGACTGCCTGGAATATTTCGGCGGCGCCGTTGCCGCCTTTAATGGCGAGGCTGTCGATCTCGGCGGACCCTTTGCCTATACCAGGCGCGAGGCGCTTGGCGTCTGCGTCGGCATCGGCGCCTGGAACTACCCGATCCAGATCGCCGGCTGGAAATCCGCACCGGCCCTCGCCATGGGCAATGCGATGGTGTTCAAGCCCTCGGAGAACACCCCGCTCTCAGCACTGGCGCTCGCCGAAATCTACACCGAGGCCGGCCTGCCGGACGGGCTGTTCAATGTCGTGCAGGGTTTTGGCGATGTCGGCGCCGGCCTTGTCGGCCACGATGTCGTCGCCAAGGTCTCGGTGACCGGCTCGGTGCCGACCGGCCGCAAGGTGCTGTCGCTCGCCGGCTCGAAGATGAAGCACGCGACGATGGAGCTCGGCGGCAAGTCGCCGCTGATCGTCTTCGAAGACGCCAACCTCGAAAATGCCATCGGCGGCGCGATGCTCGGCAATTTCTATTCGACCGGCCAGATCTGCTCCAACGGCACGCGGGTCTTCGTGCAGAGCGGCATCCATGACTGTTTCGTCGAGAGGCTGACCGAACGGACGAAGAAAATCCGCATCGGCGATCCGCTCGATCCGGACACGCAGATGGGGCCGCTGGTCTCGAGGGCGCAGCACGACAAGGTGGTCTCTTACATCGAGGCCGGCAAGCAGGATGGCGCGGTGCTCGCCTGCGGCGGCAATGTGCCTTCGCTGCAGGGTTTCCAGGGTGGCTTCTTCGTCGAGCCGACGGTGTTCACCGGTGTCACCGACATGATGCGCATAGCGCGCGAGGAGATTTTCGGGCCGGTGATGAGCGTGCTGAAGTTCGACAGCGAGGACGAGGTGATCGAGCGCGCCAACGATACCGAATTCGGCCTCGCCGCCGGCGTGTTCACCCGCGACCTGGCGCGCGCCCATCGTGTCATCGCCGAACTGCAGGCCGGCACCTGCTGGATCAACGCCTACAATCTGACGCCGGTCGAAATCCCCTTCGGCGGCTTCAAGCAGTCCGGCATCGGCCGCGAGAACTCGCTCGCGGCGCTAGCACTCTATTCGCAGCTGAAGTCGGTCTATGTCGAGACCGGGGATGTCGCCAGCCCGTACTGATCCTTGCGGGCCGTGCCGTCGAGATACTGGGTCAGCGCGCAGACGAGATGATAGAAGATGCTGGCCGGCACCTCGTTTGCCAGCGAGCGGCCACGCTCGTCGATGCGGTCGATCCACAGGCCGAGCGGTGCCGGATTGATGTGCCAGCGGAACAGCCGGCCGACCCGCGCCTCGATTTCCGGCTTCAGGTCGGGACCCCCCGAACCGTCCAGCGCGATCGCCGCCTTGATCGCTTCGGCCTGCGGCCAGCTGCGCGAGACGCGGTCGAGCGGCAGTCCTTGCCGCGAGACGGCGCCGTAGGCGAGGCCCGTGGCGCGGTTCAGGCCATTGGCGATCGCCGACGCGTAGAGCTTCCTGGCGAGGCCGGTCAAGTCGCTCTGGCGGCTGCGACCGGCGAAGTCGACCAGCAGCGAGGCCCATTCGAAATGATGGCCCGGTTCGGTCCAGGTGCCCTTCTCGCCAGGGGCCGGCCGCCATTCATGGTCGAAATACTCGCCAAGGGTCCAGCTTTCCGGGTCGAAGAAATGGCTGCGGAACAGATCGACGATGCGCGCGGCGCGGCGGAGATGAGCGCGCTCGCCGGTCGCCTGATGCCAGGCCAGGAACGCCTCGAGCAGATGCATGTGCGGGTTGGAGCGGCGCTCGCCCTCGCCGCTCGAGGTCTCGCGGAAGCCGGTCAGGCGTTCGTCCTCGAGATGCGCGTCGATGAACGCAAAGGTCTCCTCGCCAAGCCGCAACGCATCGGGATTGCCGCACATATGGGCATGCGCCAGCGCCAGGAGCACGCAGGAATGATCGTAAGCATCCTCGGCGCCGTCGGCGACGGTGCCGTCGATGTTGAGGGTGCGTACCCAGCCGCCATTGTCGGTACGTCCGTGCCTGGCCATGAATTCGAGGCCGTGGCTGATCAGCCGATCGGCCGGGCCGTTCCAGCCGCGCGCCTTGGCGACGGCGAAGGCGTAGATCTGCCTGGCCTGCGTGCGCATGCGTTTGGGTTTCATCAGCGGGGCGGCATCGAAGCCGAGCGCTTCGTGGAAACCGCCATGGCGCTCATCGACGCCGACCGTCGACCACAACGGCACCGTCTCCTCGAACAGCCAATGGTGCACGCGGCGCTGCCAGGCGCCGCTTTCGATGACGCGATCGTCGGCGGGCGTGAACCTGGTCTCAAGGCGACCGCTCTTTTCGAGCTGCTCGACTATTTTTTTGACATTCTGGCTGTGGCTCACCGGCGCGACGAAAGTGGCGTCGGCGGTCGACACGATGGCGACGTCCTTCAGGCCAATGGCCGACAGGAGGCGACCATCGCTGCGGATATAGGAGTTCTCGCAATCGATGGCGACAACATCGCCGACGATGACATTGCCCTGTCTGTCGGAGGGGCCGACGTCGAGCAGCGATTGCCAGGAGCCGAGATCGTTCCAGCGAAAGCCCGCCGGCACCATGGCGATGCCGCTGGCGCGCTCCATGATCGCATAGTCGATCGATGTCGATGGGATGGCGGCATAGAGCTCCAGAGGCATGTAGAGGCCCGAAAGGTCTGATGTCGCCGCCTGATAGGCAGCCTCGGTGGCGCTCCAGATGTCGGGCTGGAAAGCCATGAATGCGTCGCGCATGGCGCTGGCGCGAAACAGGAAGATGCCTGTGTTCCAATAGAAGTTACCGGCCTCGAGATAGCTCTGCGCCGTGGCGAGATCGGGTTTTTCGACGAAACGCGAGACGTCGCAGATGCCGTCCCGCTCGCCGGCCACCTCGATGTAGCCGTAGCCGGTCTCGGGTTGCGCGGGCTTGATGCCGAAAACCACCAGCCTGCCCTCGCGCGCCGCCGCGGTACCGGCTTCGACGCTCCGCCAGAATTGCTGCGCCGTCGCGATCTCATGGTCGGACGGCACCACGAGCACCAGGCTGTCGCCGAATTCCGACCAGGTGCGCAGGCTTGCCAGGGCAACGGCCGCGGCAGTGTTGCGGCCGGTCGGCTCGAACAGCGGGCCGCCGCCGGAAAGCTCGTGACCGGCAATATCGGCATGAACGCGGTCGGCGTGCCTTTCCGAGGCAATCAGGAAGACCGGCGTTTCGCCCTCCGGCCGCGCGGTCAGCCGACGCAGCGTCTTGGCCAGCATCGAGCCGTCGCCGGAGAAATCATGGAACTGCTTGGGATTATCCTCGCGCGACAGCGGCCACAGCCGCGAGCCGACGCCGCCACTCATCACAAAACTGACGATCCGTTCGGTCATGAAAACGAGCCCCGCTCAAAAGGTCTGGTTGTAGGCGCCGACTTCGGGGCTGCGGCGCAGCACCGCATCGACGGCTTCGAACATCTGCCGGCGCCGCTCGGATGATACCGGGCTCTCCACCACCACCACAAGCTCCGGCTTGTTCGAGGATGCCCGCACCAGGCCCCAGGTGCCGTCCTCCGCCACGACCCTTACGCCGTTGACGGTGATCAGTTCGGCGATCTTCTGGCCGGCGAAGACCGCGCCGTCGTTCTTCATCTTGCGAAAATCGCCTACGACGCGCTCGACGACGCCGTATTTGAGCTCGTCGGCGCAGTGTGGCGACATGGTCGGCGTGCCGAAGGTCAGCGGCAGATCGCGATAGAGGTCGGCCATGCTGCTTTGCGGGCTGCGATCCAGCATCTGGCAGATGGCGATGGCCGTTACCAGGCCATCGTCATAACCGCGGCCGATCGGCGGATTGAAGAAGAAATGGCCCGATTTCTCGAAACCGGCGGCGGCGCCGAGTTCGGCGACGCGCCGTTTGATATAGGAGTGACCGGTTTTCCAATAGTCGGTGACCGCCCCATTTTCCCGCAACACCTTGTCAGTCATGAACAATCCGGTCGACTTGACGTCGACGACGAAAGTCGAGCCGGGATAAAGGTGCGAAATGTCGCGCGCCAGCATGACACCGACCTTGTCGGCGAAGATCTCGTTGCCTTCATTGTCGACCACGCCGCAGCGATCGCCGTCGCCGTCGAAACCGAGCCCAACATCGGCGCCCGTTTCCAGCACCTTGTCGCGAATGGCGTGCAGCATCTGCATGTCTTCGGGGTTTGGATTGTAATTGGGAAATGTATGATCGAGCTCGACGTCGAGTGGGATCACGTCGCAGCCGATCCTTTCCAGTGCCTCGGGAGCGAAAGCCCCAGCGGTGCCGTTGCCGCAAGCGGCCACCACCTTGAGCTTCCTGGAGATACGCTTTCCCGCTGTCAGATCGTCAAGGTAGGTTTTGCGGAAGTCCGCAACGAAGTCATAGGAGCCGCCACCGACAAGATCGAAATCGCCGGACAGCGCGATCGCCTTCAACGCACTCATCTCCTCCGGACCAAAAGTCAGCGGGCGCGCCGCGCCCATCTTGACGCCGGTCCAGCCATTCTCGTTGTGCGAGGCAGTGACCATGGCGACGGACGGGGTGTCGAGCGCGAACTGGGCGAAATAAGCCATCGGCGACAGGGCCAGCCCGACATCCTTGACCCGTGCGCCGGCTGCCATCAGCCCGGAAACCAGCGCCAGCTTTATGGCAAGCGAATAGGAGCGGAAATCGTGACCGGTGACGATGTCGGGCCCGGCACCCAGGCGACGGATCAGCGTGCCGAGCCCCATGCCGAGCGCCTGGACGCCGATCAGATTGAGTTCCGGCGTTTCGTTCGAGCCGGGATGGCCGAACCACCAGCGCGCATCATATTCGCGAAACCCGGACGGCTTGATCAGTGCCGAGGTTTCAAACTCAAAAGTGTTTGGTCTGACATCGCTAACGATCTTCATCGACAAGGCTGCAAACTCCAGGCTGCTGAATCAGGTGCTTCGAGGCAAGGCGACGGTTACCCAGAAGCCCTTTAAGCCGTGTTTGTGCGACAGGAAACTGAAACCTGTATGACGTGGCGGCGAAAGCGAAAGAAATGCGACAGAAGCGTCTCCATTGGCGCTTGCAGTAACCAAACGCGGCGGCTATAAGCCCGCGGTCTGGTCACGGAGTGTAGCGCAGCCTGGTAGCGCACATCGTTCGGGACGATGGGGTCGCAGGTTCAAATCCTGCCACTCCGACCAGAAAAAACAGGTACGGCCCGGAGACATGGGTAACAGAATGTACCTAAGACATGGGTGACAACCTCGTGCCGAACGGGTTGTCGATGGTCTGCAAGGTTCTC
>NZ_JAMYSP010000026.1:0-86525 GCF_040322015.1 Mesorhizobium sp. M0208
GCAAATCACTCAAGGCGGCACCTCCTGCCACCTTGAATCACCCAACAGAGATCAACTCAACAAATTAATGGGTCCTGACCCTAGCTGAACCGCCACGCCAGCCTGCATCGTTGAGATAATGAGGGCGGATATGCAGGTGATGGAGCTTTGGGATGGCCGCTCGTTGCCGTGCATCGGGATCGAGCACCTGGGCGGCCCTTCAGCACGGGCGAAGTGAGGATAAAACGTGAGGCGGCTACGCCGCCTAAGCCGATTTCGGTCCGCGGTCGCTCAAGCAGTCGGCTGCTTTCGAATTTGGGCAGCGTTGGTGGCGGTGCAGGTTTCGAGAGGACGATCACTCCCTCCAACTCAAGAGACCTCCAATCTGAGCAATATCTTCCCGCCACATGCTGTCGCAAAATGGCAGCACCGCTTACCGAGGCCCCGACCCCTGAGCTTTGCGCCGAAGCAGTTTGCGCGCCAAAACGGCAGATCATTTCAGCCGGCGGGTTTGCCTATATCGCGGCCTCTGTTTGGCACGATTAATTCGACGGCTCTGGGAGAACACGGGTATTCGGATGTTGACCCGGACGGTTGTTGACGCGACAACCCGCCGATGCCGTGAGTATTTATAGCGGCCAAATCGCTCCCTCCCGCGACCGGCCTGCTGCTGCCGGTCCGGGACAAGCTGCCGCTAGACTATCGCCGCTCACCGCTCGGTCGCGAAGTCTACTGTGTTCCAGAGTACTGTGCGTCCCTCGGGCTGGAGCACGGGCCCACCATCTCAGCTGACGACATTGTGCAGGCGGTTCTGACTACGGGCCGTCCGAAAGGCGCAGGGCTGCTTCACCGAGAGCATCCGCTACATGACCCGCCTGTTCCTGCCGCTCGCGGAGCGCGCTCCGACCCCTTCAGCGCTCGGCTCTTCTCGCGTATTGCCAAATGGTATAGAATGAGATATTCACTGCCATATGGAAATGACGCATGCTAGCACTTGAACGCGTCGATACGGCCCCTGAGGCATTCCGTGCCGATCCTGTTACCGAGGCCGAGGCGGCTGCCATGTTTCGCGCCGCGCTCAATCTTTTCGGCAAATGGGAATTGACCGACGAGCAGTCGGCGACCCTGCTCGACATGCCGGTCCGGTCCTTCCGCCGCTGGAAGGCTGAAGGGCCCGGACGGATATCCCGCGACGGCCGTGCGCGCCTTTCCAACCTGATGGGCATCCACAAGGCCCTCAGGATCATCTTCACCGAGGCGCAGCGCGGATATGCGTGGATCCGCACCGGCAATTCCGCCTTTGCCGGGGCAAGCGCCTTGGATGTGATGCTTGGTGGCGAGCTCACTGACATCATGCGGGTCCGCCGCTATCTCGACGCCGAGCGCGGCGGCTGGTGACGGCGCCGGAACAGATCCCGGTTTCGCGGATTAAGTGGAAAGGTGCTGTCAGGATCATTCGCAGCGCCTTTCCGCCGATCGATTTATTCGAGGACATTGCGGATCCGGCCGATTGGCCGCTGCTGATCTCCGCGGAGCAGAAGACCAACCCGCGGGTCATGGCGAGCATCGGCAATCTCGATCTCGTGCCGGTCGAGCGCAGGGTCGGCGGCAATGGCGCGTCCTACCTCATGGCGCCCTTCACGCATGTGAGCACCGACAGGCCAAGCCGCTTCACCGACGGCACTTTTGGCGTCCTCTACGTCGGCAATGTCTTCGAGACGGCGCTGTTCGAGACCATCCATCACCACGAGCGCTTCATGGTGCGGACAGCCGAAGAAGCTGGCTGGACTTCGCAGTTCCGTGAGATCGTTCTTTCGGTTGATGCCGATCTGCACGACTTGAGAGGGCCTGAGCGGCAGGGCCATTCGGCCCTTGCCCCGGACAACTACCAGTCATCGCAAGGGTTGGCGAAGCGCCTCAAGGACGCTGGGTCGGACGGTATGATATATCCCAGCGTCCGGCACCCAAACGGCGAGTGCGTTGGCCTTTTCTACCCGGATTGTGCTTCGGCACCCGTTCAGGGCCGCCATCTCGACTACCGCTGGGACGGCGAGCGCGTCGATCTTGTGCGGGATGCAGGATCGGGGGAGGTCTTCCGTGTCGTGGATGTTTCCTGAACCACGGGCTGCGGGTGACCTCGCAATCCGGCCTTCGCGGAGGGCGTCGATCGATTTAGGCCGCCGATGCGAGGGACTGCTCGTAAATGCGGGTTAGGACTGCTATCGTGCCGTTCTTCGGAAGGGCGCCTGACCCGTTTGGGCTGATTTCTGTCAGACAGCTTTCTCTTGTCGCTGAAGTCGCCGAATATGGGGATCATGGCTTCGCCATTGTCCCGCACGATCATAGTCGCGTCGTGATACATTCCTTTCGTATCGAAAGAACCGAGCGCCGCGTATGAGCTTGTCGAAGTCCTCGCGGACAAAGCGCGTTTCGTTCCACTCTGCAGTCGACAAGTAGGAGAGCGAGCAGACCTGATCCTGGGTCGGGCGGCCGAATGAAAGTCATGCAGAAAGGCTGCTTTTTCCATACGTTTGACCAGTAGCCGTCGCCGGGTTCGCGCCTGACCTCGATGGCGATTCCGCCTTTGCGGCGCTCTGCTGGTAAAGTTGGGCGGCGTCGACCGCACCAAGGAACGCCACGTCCGGTTCTCGACTGTTCGGCCTGACATTTTATCTTCTGTTTTATTTTCTCCCGCCAACATGCCCTGCAAAGATTGGCTTTGACATCAAGCCATCAGCAGCCGTCTTGCTAGCAGAGCGGATGAGCCTATATAACAGTGCCAAGGAGTCCGATATGGCCGAACCGCAACTCTCAGTCCGCAGCGCTAAGGCGCGTGATCTTGCACACCGGCTTGCCCGCCGTGAAAACCGCTCGATTGCGGACGTGGTCGAGCGCGCCCTCGAATCCTACGAGGTCCGCGAGGCCGGTCGCGAGCCTGCTTCTGCCTTCTATCTGCGTCTTTCAGCGCAATCCGGCACAGACGTCGACCTTGAGGCGGTGATCCGTGAGAGTCGCCGGCCGAATCGAGGCGTCGAGCTTTGATCTTCGTCGATACCAACGTCGTTTCCGAAACGTTGAAAAAGACCCCAGACGAGGCAGTCATTGCCTGGCTGATCCGATACGATGCCGAACTCGCGCTTCCAACCGTGACGATTGCCGAGATCGCCTTCGGCATCCAGAAGATAAGACCGGATCAACGTGCCGAACGGCTGGAGCAAGGGTTGGCCGACTGGCGCCGGCGTTTCGCAGACCGCATCTTCGGTCTGACAGAAGAAGCTGCGCTGGTTTATGGGGAAATTATGGGTGCTGCTGCTCGCCAGGGACGCGGCATGTCGGCACCCGATGGCATGATCGCGGCGATCGCTCGAGTAAACGGTGGCCGCCTCGCCACGCGCAATCTGACTGACTTCGAGACGGCAGGACTCGTTCTGACATCTCCGTGGGAGTTCTGAGACGTTTTCCTGTCGTCGCTTTTGTTCAAGCCCCATCTGCCAGTCACGAGCTGAAAGGCCGTCAAAGCGCAGGCGAGCGACATCAGGTTCGATTGCATGCCGTCAAAATCCCCTCAAGATCACTCGAAGCGCCTCCTCGGCAGCCTCGCCGTAAGGCTCCCGCAACCGACGCTGCCCTTTTTTGAGAAACCAATTAGGCTCGCTGGGCTTGCGAGACACCGAGAGGGGCTGATCTGAAACAGATGCCGGACGTGAAACAATTGAGATTGCTCGGCGTTCTGGCAGCCGCAGCGATCGGTCTATATGTCTGCTATCTGCTTGCGTGGCCTTTTTTGCCCGCATTGACCTGGGCTCTCGTCCTGGCAGTCATTCTGTCTCCGGCTCATCGTTGGGTTGAGAGACGGGTCGGAAATCGAAACCTGGCAGCGCTGATATCGGTAAGCGTGGCGGCGATTGCCGTCGGGCTGCCGCTTGCACTCGTCGCACAACAGCTCGTTCGCGAGGCCGTAAACGGAGCGACTTATCTGCAGGAGGTCATCCGTGGTTGGGATGCAGACGGCTTCATGTCTGGCTATCCCACGCTTTCGGTCATTGCCCAATGGATCGAGAACCAATTCGATCCGGCCGGCTCCGTCGCAGCATTCGTACAATGGCTGACGGGACAAAGCACATCGCTGTTGCGTGGCTCCATCTATCAGGTCGCGATGTTCGGGCTGACATTTTATCTTCTGTTCTATTTTCTGCGTGATCGCCAACATGCCCTGCAAGCCGTTGCGGGCCTTTCGCCCCTGCGCGCTCCGGAGACAGCATACATCTTGTCCCGCTTTGCGGAGACTGTCCATGCAACACTGCTCGGCACCGTGTTCGTCGCCGCCGTCCAGGGAACATTGGGTGGCCTGATGTTCTGGTGGCTCGGCCTGCCGACCCCAGTCTTTTGGGGCCTTGTCATGGGACTTCTTGCCATAGTGCCTGTGCTCGGGGCATTTGTGATCTGGGTGCCCGCAGCGGTCTATCTCGCGCTGGAGGGGGCTTGGGCCAGCGCGGCGATATTGACCGTCTGGGGCGGCGTCATTGTCGGCGGCATCGACAATCTGCTCTATCCGATGCTTGTCGGGAATCGGTTACGCCTCCACACGGTCGTGGCCTTTGTCGGCTCGGTCGGCGGCATTGTCTTGTTTGGGGCATCCGGCCTTGTCCTCGGCCCCGCGGTGATCGCCATCACCATCAGCCTCATTGATGTTCTGAAGAACCGATTGACCGATCAGCCGGAGTCGGCGCCGCCGCGCCCTACCGAGCTACCGCATCAGCCCGTGACGGATTGACCACGAAGACAGGGCTGCTCATGAGTTCCGTGTTCTGACCGCACCGTACTCAAGATCAAGCGGGCGGAAGGGGCGGGCTGGCCTTCGAGCGGTAGCGAGAAACCTGAACAACTCTGGGCCAGACATTTCAATCAAGGCAAGCACATCAGCTCGGCTGCTGTATTGCGGCGAGCTTCCAGTCCCCGCTGTTCTGGCGCATGAAGGTCCACAGTTCGGTTGTCTCGGTCGGCTGATCGGCCTGGCCCTCAACGATTTTGCCGCTGCTGCGATCGCGGGTCACGTCGCGAGACTCATAGCGCAAAGCAGCCGTCGCGTAGTCGCGGTCACCCTCCCGCCAACTTTCCGCAATATCGGCCTCCAATAGGTTGACGTCCGACACGTCGTTCCTGACGCCCTTTTTGGCATTGTCGGCAAGTTCCTCGGACAGATAGGACACCATCTCGGGCGTCGCCAACCGGCGCAAAGCAGCATGATCTTCGCGCCCGAATGCCTCCTGAACTTCCGTCAGCCGTTGCTGGAACGTGTCGAGGTCGGTTTGCGTGAGTGTGATCTCATCGGAAGCGTTGGCTTGGCTCGTTCCGCCAAATCCTGACCCGATGCCTGGAATGGGGAAAGCTGTAGCGTTGCTCGGCTCGGGCCCAGCTGCTGCGTTTCGCCCAAAGGTCCCGGTGCCCCGCGAGGCACCGGCCGTAGCGGGCGCTGGGTTGTATGCCGATTGCGAGCGGAAAAAGCGGATCGCCAGCATGATCACGCCGCCGATCAGCAGTACTTGGAGCAAAAGACCCAACATGCCGGCCAAGCCGCCGAATCCATGGCCCAGAAGAACGCCGATCAAACCGCCGAGGAGCAGCCCACGCATCATCGATCCGCCGAGGCCGTTGAAGAAGCCTGGGCGCTGGAATGCCTGCGGCTGACGGGCCGCATTGTTCGTTGCCGCACTAGGCGTCATCGAGCGCTCGACCGGTGCGGCCGGTTGCGGCGCGACTCTGGTCGGCGGGACCGGCTGGAAAGTGCGCATGCCGCGACTGCCGAAGCTGCCGCCACGGCGCGCATCGGCGTGATCCACAGCGACCATGGAAAATGCCAGGAACAATCCGGCGAACAAAACTGCAAACCGTCCCCAACGCGAAATCAGCATAGGCAAATCCTCAAGTGACACTCTGTCCACCCATATGGGGTGCGTCGATCGAAATATCAGTGAATAGTCCGCTGAGATATTTTCCGACGGCATGGTCGGGCGCCCGCCGGGGTTCACGATGAGACTGTCCAGCCTGCCCAAGCGAGATGATTGCCTGTCCGATCATGCAGGCGCGCCGCACCCGGCCGACCGCCGTCTGTCGCATCAAGAGCAGCGGATATGCAAGCGTCGGGTCACCGCTCTCCCGGCGACGATGCCGACGGTCTCCCGGCAATGACTTGAGCTTGACATACAGCTTTTCTAGGCTGCAAAACCTGCCATACAGGTTTGCCTTCTGAACTGGAGATCGCGTGAGCACGGTGGTAGCCGCAAAACATTCCGACGCAGCGAGCCTGGTCAGCAATACGATCGGCGAGATCACGCGCCACATCCGCACGCATGAACTCGGACCAGGCGACCGGCTGCCCAGCGAGGCCGCGCTTTCGAGGCAATTGAGCGTCTCGCGTACTGTGGTGCGCGAGGCCTTCAGCTCGCTCGCCGCGATGCGGCTTATCGACCTCAGGGCAGGCAGGCGGGCTACCGTCGCCGAGCTGGACTATGGCGCCATGTCGCTGGTGATCGAGCATGGTGTCCACACCGAGCAGATCACGGTGCAGCAAATCTACGACGTGCGCCGCACGATCGAGACCCGCACCGCCATGCTGGCGGCTTTGCGCAGAACCGCCGACGAAGTGGAAAGGATCAGGGCGCACGCGCTTGCCATGCGCGAGAATTTCCAGCGACCGGAACAGGTCATGGAGCACGATCTCGCCTTTCACCTCGAAATCGCCAAGGCGGCAAAGAATCCGGTTTTTAGCCTCATCGTAGGCGCGTTCGAGCGCGTATCGCGCCAGACCTGGCCGATCGGCTGGCGCAGCCGCCCTTCGGATGCCGAGCAGTTGGAGATGATCCAGATCCATATCGAGCTCGCCGAAGCAATCGAGACCGGTGATCCCCAGTCTGCTCGCGACCTGATGGCGAGGCATTTTGACGAGAGCGTCAAGGCCCTGCTGGCGGCCGGCATCGCCTGAGGACGGGGCGCAATGAAGATCGCGAAACTGGAAACGCTGCGGCTCAAGGAGCGGCCGAACCTTCTCTGGGTCCTGGTTCACACGGACGAAGACCTCGTGGGACTGGGCGAGACCTTCTTCATGGCCGAGACCGTCGAGACCTATTTGCACGAATATGTCGCGCCGCGCGTGATCGGTCGCGACCCCTTGCAGATCGACCTGCTCGCCGCCGATCTTGTCGGCTATCTCGGTTTCCGATCGACGGGCGCGGAAGTCAGGGGCAATTCCGCTTTCGACATCGCGCTTTGGGATCTGTTTGGAAAGGCCACGGGTCAGCCGATCACACAGCTCCTCGGCGGGTTCACCAGGCACGAGATCAGGACCTACAACACCTGTGCCGGACCCGAATACATCAAGAAGGCCACGGGCCAGACGACGGCCAACTACGGGCTCGATAAGCCCGGCGACGCCTATGATGATCTGAACGGCTTCCTTCACCGCGCCGACGAACTGGCGCATTCGTTATTGGAGGAAGGCATCACGGCCATGAAGATCTGGCCGTTCGACATGGCCGCCGAGAAAACGCGCGGCCAGTATATATCGCAGCCCGACTTGAATTCCGCGCTGGCGCCATTCGAGAAAATCCGCAATGCGGTCGGCGACAAGATGGACATCATGGTTGAATTCCATTCAATGTGGCAGCTGCTGCCGGCCATCCAGATCGCTCGCGAGCTTGCCCCCTACAAGACCTTCTGGCACGAAGATCCGATCAGGATGGACAGCCTGTCCAGCCTGAAACGCTATGCCGAGGCTTCGCTGGCGCCGATATCGGCTTCGGAGACGCTCGGTTCCCGCTGGGCCTTCCGCGACCTTCTCGAAACTGGAGCGGCCGGTGTCATCATGCTCGATATCAGCTGGTGCGGCGGGCTCTCGGAGGCGCGCAAGATCGCTGCCATGGCTGAGGCATGGCACCTGCCGGTCGCGCCACACGACTGCACCGGTCCAGTGGTGCTCGGCGCATCGACCCACCTGTCGCTGAATGCGCCGAACGCGCTTGTCCAGGAGAGTGTCAGGGCCTTTTACAAGACCTGGTACCGCGACCTTGTGACCGCTTTGCCGCAGGTGAAGAACGGCATGATCACCGTGCCTCCCGGACCGGGCCTCGGCATGGAACTGAACCCGGAGATCGATCGCGCCTTCACGGCGCTTCGACGGGTGACTGACGCATCGACTTTCTGAAAATGAACCTGAAGCAGCTTTCTACGGAGGAGGAGAACCATGAAGAAGCTACTTATCTCGGCAGCCTTGGGAGCAGTACTGGCTGGAGGCTCGGCAATCGGCTCACGCGCACAGGAGCCGATGAACATCGTCTTCACGCATCATTCGTCGGCGTCGAACCCGTTCTGGCAGGCGGTGAAGAAGGGGTTTGACGACGCCTGCGCCAAGATCCAGGCCAATTGCCAGATGGTCTTCACGCAGACCGAAGGCTCGATCGAGCAACAATCGGCCAACATGCAGGCGGCACTCGCGGCAAAACCGGACGCGCTGATCACCTCGATCGTCGACAACAATGCTTTCGACCAGATCATCGCCGACGCCCGCGCTGCCGGCGTCACGGTGATCGCGTCCAACGTCGACGACACCGAGGGTGCAGCCGGCAATGCCCGCCAGGCCTTCATCGGCCAGGGCTTCATTCCCGCCGGCTACGAACTCGGCAAGAAGATGTCCGAGTTCTTCCCCAAGGAAGGCAAGATCAGGGCGCTCGTCGGCGTCTCCGCGCCCGGTCAGAACTGGTCGGAACAGCGTGCTGCCGGTGTCATGAAGTTCCTTGAGGAATACAAGGCCGCGAATGGCGGACGCGAAGTAGTCGTCGAACGGCTCGACACCGGCACAGATGGCGCCGTCGTCGCCGATCGTGTTGGCGCCTATCTGTCTGCCCACCCGGACACCACGGTGTATTTCGACACCGGCCTTTGGCATGCCTACGTGGCCCAAGTGCTGATCGATCGCGGCATCGAGCCGGGCAAGGTGCTGATGGGCGGCTTCGATATCGTCTCGGAAGTCCTGCAACAGATGGAAGCGGGTTATATCCAGGTCCAGGTCGACCAGCAGCCCTACATGCAGGGCTTCATGCCGGTGATGGAATCCTATCTCGCCAAGAACGTCGGTTTGCTGCCGGCAGACATCGACACCGGCAAGGGCATCATCGTCAAGGAAGACGTGCCGAAGCTCAAGGAACTGGCCGCAAAAGGCGTGCGGTAGGCGGCGAAGCCGGCGTCCTCTCCTCGTTCTTTAGGGGAGGGGGCAAGGGTGGGGGGCAGGCCGCGTGGCCTTTGGGCGTTTTAACTCCACCCCTCATCCTGCCACCGCATCTCCCCGTCAAGGGCGGTAGAAGACAGACTGCCGCCATCCTGCTTGCCGGTGCGGCAAGCCAGCGCAAACAATCCCAAGCCGGAGCGAATGATGAAGCGATTGATGAAGATTTATCTGGAGAAGCCGGAGCTTGCCGCGGTCGTGTTCCTGCTCCTCCTCCTTCTCGTCTTTCAGATACGCTCGAACGGCGTATTTCTGAACACACAGAACGTGCGTGGAATGCTTGGGCTGCTGCCTGAAATGGGGCTGGTCGCGATCGGCGTGACCCTGCTGATGATATGCGGCGAGTTTGATCTTTCCGTGGGCTCGGTCTTTGCGCTGACCCCGATGACGATGGCGGTGATGCTGGCGGCCGGCGTGCCGTTCGCGCCGGCCTTTGCCGCCGGCCTCGCGATCGCCGCCCTGATTGGCTTCTTCAACGGGTTCATAACGATTCGTTTCGCGATACCAAGCTTCATCACCACGCTTGGCATGCTGTTCATCGCGCGTTCGCTGACGGTGGTAATCTCCGGCGGCTTCCCTCCTGTCATCCCGGCCAACGCTCTGCCCAAATGGCTGTTTACGATCTATGTGGGGCCGGGCGACCTCTTTCGCATGTCGTTCTTCTGGTTTGTCGCCGTGGCAATCCTGGCGACGGTGCTTCTGTCGCGCACGAATTTCGGCAACTGGGTGCGCGCCACCGGCGGCTTTCTGCCTGCCGCGCAATCGATGGGCATCCCGACGGCCCGGGTGAAGGTCGCCTGCTTCATGATCTGTTCTGTGCTCGCCGGCTTTGCCGGCACCATTCAGGTGATGCGGCTCGGCGCGCCACTGCCCTCGATCGGCGAGGGGCTGGAGTTGCAAGCCGTGTCGGCTGCCGTCATCGGTGGCGCCTCGCTGGCTGGCGGCATCGGCACTATCTTCGGCGGCATCATAGGGGCTGCCCTTATCCGCGTCATCGACAACGGACTGGTGCTGAGCCAGGTTGACGCCAACTGGTTCAAGATGGCAATCGGCTTCCTGACTATCTTCGCGGTCGTCGTGAATGCCTGGCTGCGAAAGCGGGGCAGGGCAATGAAGGTGGAGACCTGATCATGGCGGCACCCATCATCGCGATCAAGGGACTCCAGAAATGGTATTCCGGCGTCCACGCCTTGAAGAACGTCACTCTCGACATTTATCCAGACGAGGCCCTGGGCCTTGTCGGCGACAACGGCGCCGGCAAATCGACGTTGATCAACATCCTGTCAGGCACCCAAAAGCCCGATGGCGGCGAGATCAGGATCGAAGGTGAACCAGTCCGATTCTCGAATCCGCGCGACGCCATGGATCGCGGCATCGAGACGATCTACCAGTACAATTCGATGGTGCCGACCATGACCATCGCCCGCAACGTTTTCATCGGACGCGAGCCGGTGAAGGGCTCGGTTTTCGGCATCGGCATCCTGGACCAGAAGCGCATGCGTGATGAAAGTGTCAAGGCGATCGCCGACGTCGATCTGCATCTGAGGTCGCCGGACGCGCTGGTCGGCGAACTGTCGGGCGGCCAGCGCCAAGGCGTGGCGATCGCCCGGGCCATGCACTTCAAGTCGAAAGTCATGATTCTCGACGAACCGACCAATCATCTTTCGGTGAAGGAGACGCGAAAGGTGATTGGCTTCGTTCGCGCGCTCAAGGCCCAGAACATCACCAGCGTCTTCATCAGCCACAACATGCATCATGTTTTCGAATGCTGCGACCGGGTCGTGGCCATGGCGCGTGGAGAGATCGTTCTCGACAAGCGGATCGGCGAGACCTCGATCGAGGAAATCCACGAGGTTCTGTGACGCGAAGAAGCGATCAGTCGCGAGCCGCTCTGCTGTAGAGGTCAGTCTGCGCTACGGCTTTTGCGCAAGGATCGCCTCAGCGGTTTTCTCGTCGGTGATCAGCACATCGACGACTCCCAGACGCAACACGGCGCGCAGCACCGGAACCTTGTCGAGGCCACCGGAGGGCAGGATCACAGTGTCGACGTCGCGCAGATGTTCGGGCGCGAGGCCGATAACGCGATTGTTCAGCGGGTGATCGACGAGTTGTCCGTCGGCGCCGATCCAGTGGCCGCAAATATCGCCGACGGCCCCCGCTTCGCGGAGCGATTTGAGATCATCATCGCCTACCAGTCCGATCCGAAAGATGGTGGCGTCCTTGTGCACCGCGCCCACCGAAACGAAAGCGGCGTCAACGTCGCGGGCATGGGTGAAGGCGTCTTCCAGAATGGACTGGCGCATAAGCAGATCGCGCGTGGCCTCAGTGTCCGTGAACACCGGTGCTGCGATGTAGAAGCATTCCGCATCGAAAAGCGCCGCGAGCCGCGAAGCGATCTCATAGATGTTGATCGCCGATCCGCGCGTGAGCCCACCAAGCAGGGAAACGACCGACATTCCTTTGACCGGGCGTACGGTCACTGACCGCAGACTAAGCTGGAGCGTCCGTCCCCATCCCACGCCCACCGATATCCCGTCGCGGATTCTGAGCGACAGGGCCTCACCGGCGGCGGCTGCGATGACCTGTGGCACCAGCGCGGGATCGGGTGGTGTCGGAACCACGATTGGATCCGAGACACCATAGGCGTCCCGCAGCCGGTGCTCCAGCTCGATGCAGTTCGCCACCTTCGAATTGATACGAATCTGAACGATCCCCCGCTGGCGCGCATGCGCCAGCATCCGGTTGACGCGAAGGCGGGTCAGGCCAAGAGACTTGGCAATTTGCGCCTGCGTGAGGTCACCGACGTAAGCAAGCCAGGCGGCGCGCACCAGCAGCCCTTCCTCACGATCAGCGGTGACCGAACTCGTTACAGCTTGGCGGCCGTCGCGTTTCTTTCGTGCGGGTTTCTCCATCAGATCATCCTGTCCACTCCGCGGCAGCGGGTCCAGAGCGGGCTCGGCCGAGCCATGTGCTCATCGATATGAGGCATCAATCGAGTTTCCCCGGCTCCGCTAGCCTCGATGATAGCGGTCGAAGGACAAAACCAGCGGAGCATCGTGACAAACCGCGTCGATGATGGCGGTCGTCAGCGGCAGGCGATCATGGGGAAGTACACGCCGGGCCATCATATTCTTCAAAGTCGGACCAAGGTCCAGCGCCAGTTGCGCTCCCTCGACCGTGTCCGAACTCATATGTTCGCGCTTCGCCACGGAATAGGGCAGGCCGCGGCCAAGCAGGCGCCCCATGCGACCGTTACGGCCCGCCTGGCAGGTCACATAAAGATCGCCGGAGCCTGCCAGCCCCAGCACTGTTTCGATTTTTCCGCCCAGAGCATCGACCAGAATCGCCATCTCCGCGAGGGACTGCGAGAAAAGTGACGAGGCAAGATTGTGCATGAGCGCACCATTGGGCGCCTTGCCGTCGCGCTCCAGCAGTCCGACGGGAGCCCCAACTGCGAGTGTGTAGAAATTCTTGAAAGCAGCGCAGATCTCGACGCCGACGAGATCGGGTGACGATCGCGCATGATAGAAAGGCGCGCGCAGAATGCGGGACGCCGCGGCCACCTGGTCGGGATCGTGCCCGGCCACGATCACAGAGGTGTCGCGCTGTGCCGCCAGTTCGCCGGCAATGCACGGTCCGCCGACGGCCATCACCGGGACAGACAAGCCGGTGCGTTGCTCGATCTCGCGGGCAAGCAGATGTGGCAGGATTTCCACGCCTTCGTCGCTTGCTGCAAGTCCTTTCGTAATCATCAGTATCGGCACCGGCAACTTGATGCTTTCTGCAATACGCTCGATCGCCCAAGGAATGCCGGCCGACGAGACGCCGAGTACAAGCAGATCGGGTCCATCGTTCATCGCTGCCCCGAATTCGGTCCAGGACCTGGCGGCTACCACATCAGGCAGTGTGATGTTGAGGCGCGGATGACGACCTGTGCCGGCCACCGAGCCGACGATCTCCTCGTCGAGATGGGTGCCGACAAGAGTGATGCGGTTACCCGCGTGAGCGGCCGGAAGCGTCATGGCAGAGCCCATGACGCCGGCGCCGAGGATAACGACCTGGGCCATTCAGCTTCTTCCCTTGTCCAGTCGCTCGCCGCTGCCTTGGTCGAACAGGTGGATTCGCTCAGGCGCCGGTTCCAGATGGATTACAGCTCCAGGAGAGACCTCCATGCGGTCATGCAGCACCGAGCAGATCGCGGTGTTGCCCATGCTGGCAAAGATGTGGATTTCGGGGCCGGTCGGCTCGACAACCGTAATGGTGGCCGGAATGCCGCGCCCGTCGGCCACGGGTCGAAGATGTTCGGGGCGAATGCCGTAGATCACCTTTTGGCCGGGCCGGACCGCAGCCCCTGGCGGCAGCGGGAGGGATAGCTCGTCGGTCCGCACCACCCAGGCGTCGCGCTCGGAAGCCACCTCGCCATGGAACATGTTCATTGCGGGCGAGCCGATGAAAGAGGCGACGAACAGGTTTGCCGGGTGATCGTAGACATCGAGCGGGCGCCCGATCTGCTCGATATGGCCGTCGCGCATGATGACGATGACATCGGCCATGGTCATGGCCTCGATCTGGTCATGCGTGACATAGACCGTGGTGGTCTTCAGTCGCTGGTGGAGTTCCTTGATTTCGGTGCGCATCTGCACCCGCAGCTTGGCATCGAGGTTGGACAGCGGCTCGTCGAACAGGAACACAGTTGGGTCCCGCACGATGGCGCGGCCCATGGCGACACGCTGCCGCTGGCCGCCCGAAAGCTGGCGAGGGTACCGTTCCAGATAGGGAGTCAGGTTGAGGATCGATGCCGCCCACCCGACCTTCTGTTTGATTTCTTCGTTGGGGCGCTTCTTCAACTGCATGGAAAAGGCCATGTTGTCGAAGACGGTCATGTGCGCATAAAGCGCGTAATTCTGGAAGACCATCGCGATGTTGCGGTCTTTGGGATGAAGCGTGTTGACGACCCTGTCGCCTATGGCGATTTCACCGGACGTGATGGGCTCGAGACCGGCTATCATGCGCAACAGTGTGAACTTGCCGCAGCCGGACGGCCCCAACAGAACGACGAACTGGCCATCCTCGATCGAGAGATCTAGTCCATCGATAATCGAGAGGGCGCCATAGTCCTTTTTTATGTTGCTGATGGTGACAGACGCCATAAATTGCTACCCTTCGATTGCCCTTGCCGGTTGGATCTCATTTTCGCCATGCGAGCCATTGGCGATCGGATGCGCTCTCACCATTCGCTGTCCAGAAATTCTTCCAAGAGTCCTGCATCGGCGGCCAGATTGACAAAGGACCAGCGGCCGCGGATTTCCCGCGAATAGCGAATGGCATCGTGCCAAAGCGCGCGCGGCAGGCCTAGTTCCGCGCCGGTGACCGGCCCCCCCGCAGCCTTCAGTGCTGCCTCCATGCGGGCGACCGGCATTGCCATTGGCCGAACCTCCTGGCGCAGGGCCGGCCAGATTTCCGCGAATTTCCGGTTGAAGATTTCCGTCTGGCTGGCGTCGAGTGCTGTCTTCCTCATCTCGGCAATGCAAAGTGGTCCAAGCTGCGCTCCATAGCGGGCCAGCATCGCCGCCTCGTCGATGACGGTTGGCTTTGCCTGCGGCGGCTCTTCCATGTCCAGCAGCAGCGCTTGCAGACGCGCCATGACCAAAGAGGCAACCCCGACCTGCTGGCCGTGCGTGGTGCCGGGATGATGTGCTTGCGCGAACATGTCGACCCAATGGGAGATCTGGTGCTCCCCCATGGACCCGGGATGGGAAACGCCGGCAAAGCACACGCCCATCGAGCACAGCGTCAGGACGCGCTGGAGATGCCCGACGGCGGTGATGTTGTGCCTGGCAAGGCCAGGCGCATGGGCCAGCATCGGTTCCTCATCCCTCGCCTGAAGCAGATAAGGCACCTCGGAGTAGTAAGTGTCGAACAGCCGATGCGAAGCCCACCAGTCGATCTGGGCGGTGGAGCGGCACAGGCTGTCGCCAAGCCCGGCGGCGCTGAGCCAACTGGGTGCTGCCGCCGACACGCCAAGGTCCAGGAAGATGCCTCGCGGAGCATGCGAGGGCAGCGAGATCTTGAGCCCTGAAGCCAACGTCACCGACGCTGTCGAGGCGCCATAGCCATTCATCGAGGCCGCCGTGCCGAAGACGGCATAGGGCCGCTGGTCGAGGAAGGTTGCATGCTTGCAGCTGTCGTTGAGGACGCCGGATCCGACGGCCACGACGCCTTCGGCGTGACGCGTCTTCTCCCTGACCATCTGGATCGTTGCCTCATCGCAGTCGAGGCCGTCAGGCAGCACGATTTCGTCGATTTCGGCGATGGCACGCAGCGCCTTTGCGACGCGCCTGCCCATCACATCGACCGTGTTGATGTCGGAGACCACGGCGATGCGGCTGCCTAGCGCCAGGGGCGCAACGAGATCCCCCTCGCGGCCCTCCGTCGTCTCCAGCAATTCGATTGTCTGGAACGGCAGGACCGCGGCTGCGCCTGTCTTGGGATCTGTCCAGCGTCCTGCGACAACGTCCTCGATCAAGGCGTTCCAGTTGCTCGTTTCAGCCATGGTCGGTCTCCATGAAGGCCGCGAGACGCTGGTTCCAGGCTGACAGCGTTGGCCAAAGATCGGCATGGATCGCAAGAAGTTCGGCGTAGAGCGCGGCCCGTTTCGCGTCCGGTTCGAAGGTTTTGGCCGGCTCGCTGGCCATTGCGAGCGACGCTTCGGCGATGGTGGAAAACCAGCCCACGCCCTTTGCCGCCGCCATCGCCGCGCCAAGCGAGGAGGCTTCGACCGTCGTCGAACGCTTTATGGGATGATCGAGCGCATCCGCCAGAATCTGCATCCACAGGTCGGACTTCGCTCCTCCGCCGATGGCTATGAACTGGCCGATGGTCTGGGCGGCGGCTGCGGCCGCCCGCTGACTTGTCGCGGCCTGATGCAGCGCTATACCTTCCAGCACGGCACGATAGATGTCGCCGCGGCTGCTCGAGCCGGACAGCCCGGCAATCACACCACGGGCCGTACTGTCCCAGTGCGGGTCCATGACGCCCTGCCAGTAGGGAAGAAGCATTATGCCGCCTGCGCCGATCGGGCTGGCAGCGGCTTCGGCCTCGAGCGCTGCCAGGCCGCTTGCGCCATGCAGATCGACGCCAAGCATTTCGCGCGCCATCCAGTCGACGAGAAAAGTGCCGGCGCGAAGGCACGTCTCGTAGATATAGCCATCATCGGCGACCGCCGTCTCGGTGCGGAAGGCCTGGTCATGGACGTAGTCCGTGCCAAAGCTGCCGGAGACGACCGCCGTGCCGAGATTGATGTAAGCGCATCGTGGCTGCAACACGCCAGCGCCCGTTCCGGCGCATTGACCGTCGCCGCCGCCGGCGACGATCGGCGTGCCCTCCCGCAGGCCCGTCAGTATGGCGGCTTCCGAAGTCAGTTGGCCCAGAACGCTGCCGGGCCTCGCCAGGTCCGGCATCATTCCTCGCGCCACGCCCGCGGCGTCCAGTATTTCGTTCGACCAGTCCATAGCTCGCATATCGAGTATGCCCATCGGGTCGGCGGATGCGGTGGATGTCACCCACCGGCCGCTCAAACGAAAGACCAGATAGCCATGGACTTCGGCCATTCGCTCCACGCGGGCAAATATCTCGGGCTCTTCCTCGCGAAACCAGATCATGCGGTAAAGGCAAGGAATGACGTCCAGCGGCTTGCCGGATGTTGCGTGGACGCGTGCCGCGCCGAAACTCTCGCCGAAGCGGCGTGCCTTCTGCCGGGCGCGCTCATCGAGCCAGAGCGTCGCCGGCCCGACCGCCTGGCCCTGCTCGTCGAAAAGGCCGAAGCTTTCGCGCTGGTTGGCAATCGCAAGGGCGGCAATGCGTGCCGGCGAAACTGTTGCTACGACAGCGCGAAGCGCCGTCACCGTCGAGGCCCACCACTCGGCCGGATCCTGCTCGAAATAGCCCGGCCGCGGGTTGGACATTGCAAGCGGTGCACGACCTTCGGCCACGGCCAGCCCATTGCGGTCCCAGGCGATCGCCTTGGTTGCCGAGGTCGAGGAATCGATGCCGATGACGAGATCCGGAACCATTGCCGCCACATTGCCAAAGGGCGAGGGCGGTGGAAGCCGCCTTCGCCCAAATCACCGACGAGTCGCTAAAGACCGGCGTCCTTGACTTTGCCGTCGACAATGCCGGCGATGGCATCGAGGCACGCCTTGGCATTGCCGCCATAGTCTTGGCCCGTAAGCAATTTGCCGAGCTCAACCGGAATGTCGTTGTTCGACAGATCCGCCCAGATCGGCATGTCCGGCTCGGATCCCATCTGGTTGTCGATCGTGTATTTGATCGCGTCGAAGTGGCGTGTCGTTCCAGGCCCGACGACGGCCTTCGCCTTCACGCGAGGATCGGTGAAGGAAGAATTGCGCATCGGCGAGGCGCCGCCGCCGAGCGTCGATACCCGCGCCATCACATCCTTCGAGCAGACCCACTGCATGAACAGCCATGCTGCTTCCTTGTTCTTGGAATATTGCGACAGCGAAATCGTCGAGCCGCCCTGGTGACCAACGGCCGGGATTTCGTTGAAGCCGCAATCGGCGGCGGCGCGACGACCGGGAACCTCCTTGGGCGCGGGCAGGGCCTCGAACAGGCCTTTGACCTTGGAATCGTTGGCGTCGAAGCCGGGGAAATCTTCGCCCCAGGTGATTGCCATCGCCGCCTGCCCCTGTGTCAGTGCCTGTCCCTGGCCGTCCCAGGTCCATGTCGTCGCCGAGGGCGGCGAGTTCTTGACCAGCTCCTGATAGAATTGCAGCCCGGCCACGCCGCGCTCGTCATTGCCGACAAACTTCTTGTCTTTGTTGAAGATCGACCCGCCATGGCCCCACAAGGCGAAGGTCCAGTCGCATTCGAGCGAATAGTGGCCGGACTTCGCCTGGCACGCGGTGCCGAAGATGCCGTTGCTTTTTTCTGCGTCAGTGAGCGCCTGCACGGCCTTGAGGTAGGCGTCGAGGTCTGTCGGCAGCGCAATGTTGTGTTTGTCGAAAAGATCCTTGCGGTACATCAGGATGAAGATCGGAATATCGAATGGAATTCCGCACTGTTTGCCGTTGTACATGGCGATGCCGTCGACCAGTGGCTTGGAGAAATCGTCCCAGTCGAAGTTGGGCATCGCCAGGTCTTTGTTCTGGTCATAATACTCGCGCGGATCGACGACATCCTGGGCAAATGTCGCCATCCAGGACTGGTCGAGATAATAGACGTCGTACGTGCCCAGCTGGCCCTGCACGTCTTGCGTCGCCTTGGCGAGAACCTGCTCCAGCGGCACGATTTCGACTTCCACCTCAATGCCGGTTGCCTTGGTGAATTCACCCGCGACAAGCTGGTTGGCGACGATCGTTGGCGGCGTCGCTTCCGAAGTGTAGCGGATTTTGGTGCCGGCATACGGTTTGCCGACATCGGCCAGCCACTTCAACATATCGGCGTCCTGGGCGCGGGCTTCTTCAACCCCGAGGCCCAGGATCCCGCGATTGGTGCGGCCGCCACCTAGCATGGCTGATCCGAAGGCAGAAAAGCCGACACCGGCGAGCGCCATCTTCCTCATGAAGTCGCGTTTGGTTATTCGGCGCGCCGTAAAGTCGTTGCAGGTATCGGCGACGAATGTCTTCTTGTCGTGTTCTCTGAAGCTCATGATCGTTCCTCCGTTGCTTTTTTGTCGTCGTTCTTCTCGCCTGCGCCTCACTCCTTCAGGGACCCGAGGGTGAGGCCGCGGACCAGATGCCGTTGAACCAGCAGGATAAAGATGAAGCTGGGTATGATCGCGGACGTGCCGAGCGCTGTGATGTAGCCCCACTCGGTTGCGGTCGAGGTGACAAAGGTCGAAATCTTCACCGGCACGGTGCGGATCGACGTCGTTAGGAACAGTGAGAGCAGGAACTCGGTCCACGAAAAGATGAAACACAGCACAGCCGTCGCAGCGATGCCGCCCTTGACCATAGGAAGGACCACGCGCCGGAACGTCTGCCAGCGCGTCGCGCCGTCGATCAGTGCCGCCTCATCGACCTCGCGCGGGACGTCGTCGAAGAACGACTTCAAAAGCAAAACCGCCAGCGGCAGATTGATCAGACTGTGAACGAGGATGAGCCCCGTATAGGTATCGCGCAAGCCGAGATCGCGGAACATGAAAACGATCGGAATGACGATCGCGATTGGCGGCATGAAGCGCTGCGAAAGAATCCAGAACAGAAAGGACTGCTGGCCGCTGAACTGCATTCGCGACAGGCAATAGGCGGCCAGAGTTGCCAGCAGCAGCGTCAGCGCTGTCGATCCGACGGCTATGACGGCGCTGTCGAGCAACGACTGGCGGGAATCGTAGGAACTCGCGCCCCCCTTGATGACCCCGGCCGCTTCGCCGCCCTGTTCCATGCCGATGTCGACGCGCGAAACGCCAAGCAACGTCACGCGGTAGTTGTCCGGCGTCGGCGTGAAACCGGTGTAAACCGGTCCGCTGCGATCGAAGATCGCCGAATAGGGTTTGATGGACGACAGGGCCCACCAAGCGATCGGGAACATGAAGATCGCCACCACCAGGACGGCGAGCACGTCACGGGCGATCGTTTGGGCGCGCGACGACTCCATCAGAACCTCACCTTGAACAGCCTGACGAAGAGGTTCGACACGACAATCAAGACGACGAGCACGATCAGCGACAGGGTCGCGGCATAGGGGAAGTCTCCGGTGAAGTAGATTCGCCCCGCGTAGAATGAAAGCGTCTCGGTGGCCGTGCCTGGCCCGCCAGCGGTGATGATGTAAACGTAGTCGTAGATGCGAAAGAGATCGACGCCGCGGATCAGCACCGCGACCGCTATCACCTTGCGCAGCATCGGCAATGTGAGCCGCCAGAACGTCTGGATGCCGTTGGCACCGTCGATCGCCGCGGCCTCGAAAGGTTCCTTCGGCAGCGCCCTGAGCCCTGCCAGGATGATGAGCACCATGAACGGCGTCCATTGCCATATGTCAGCCAGCAGGATCGCCGCCAATGCGGTTCCCGGCTGCGTCAGGATCGGCTGTGCCGGCGAGACCAGGTCGAGGGCATACAGGTAAAACGACAGGACACCGAAAGAACCGTCCTGCATCAGCAGGAACATCATTCCGGTTACCGCAGGCGGCACCACCAGCGGCAGTGTCATCAGCGCCCGCAGCACGCCGTAACCTTTGCGATCGGTGTCAAGCAGAAGCGCGATGAGGATGCCGAGCGCAAGCTGAACCGCAAGCGCGACGAAGGTGTAGATCAGCGTGGTTTCCAGCGAATGCCACATGCGCGCATCCGAGAAGGCACGCGTCCATTGGTGGAGCCCGGCGAAGTCAAGTTGCCGGGAGACGACATTGCGTTTGTGAAACGAAAGCCAGACTGAATAGGCGAGGGGATAGATGCCGAAAACGAGAAGCATCACCGTGATCGGCGCGAGCCAGGGGAAAGGATGCTCGGCCGTCATGAACCGGGGCAGGGCCCATCTGGGCGTTTCGCGGGTCACGGTCAGCGTGCTCACGCGCAAATCTCCGCTCGGTCACAGAGACGCATCGGCCTTCTCCCTATCGGCCAGATTGTGCCAACTTGAACTTTTGTAAGTTTGTTGTGTCTTTTGTTAAGAACGTGTCGGACGGCCGCCGATTTGTCAAGTGTCGGTCCCCTCAGCGCTCAAGGGATTTACTCGTGGTCCTACAGGATGCCGTCATCGCCGGGTATGGAGTTGTTCTTGGAGGGAGCGCCGCCGGTAAATGTCCTTGTGTCAGCATCAAAAGCGCACAGGGCCGCCCCCAACTTTGGCAGCCCAAGGAACGATCGGGAGGACAGCCCGGAGCTTTGGAACTCGCTAATCCGGCAATCGGATCTGAAGCTTTACGTCCGCCGGCCGGGCTTCGACTGCGCGGTCGAAGGCGGCAATGGAATCTTCGAAGGGGAAGGTCGCCGAAATCAATGGTTTGAGATCGACCCGGCCCGATCCCATCAGTGCGATCGCCCGGTCATACTGGTGGGCATATCGGAACACCGTCTCGATGCGGATTTCCTTGGTAGAGGCCGTAGCGATGTCGAACGCCACCGGCGCGACCGGCAGGCCGACCACCACCACGGTACCACCGGGCCGCGGCAGATCGAGCAACGTCTCCCAGGCTTTGGTCGAGCCGGAACATTCAAAGACGACGTCGGTGCCCCAGCCGTCGGTCAGGCGCTTGACCTCCGCCGGCAGGCTCTTGTCGCGGATGTTGACCGGGATCACACCCTGGTAGCCGGCGGCAATGTCGAGCTTGGGTTGGGCGAGATCTGCAACAACGGCGCGGGCGCAGCCGCCGGCGAGCGCGGCGATCGCCACCATCGTGCCGATCGGCCCGGCGCCAATCACCACCGCGGTGTCACCCGGCGCAATCTTCGCTTTGGCCGCCGCCTGCATTCCGACAGCGAAGGGCTCCACCATCGCGCCTTCGGCGAAGCTGACATTGTCGGGCAGTTTGAAAGTGTAGTTGGCGGGGTGCACGACATAGGGCGTCAGCACGCCGTGGATCGGCGGCGTTGCCCAGAACCTGACCGCTGGATCGATGTTGTAGAGGCCGAGCCGGCTTGCCCGCGAATTGGGATCGGGGATACCCGGCTCCATGCAGACGCGGTCGCCGACCTTCAGATGCTCGACGCCTTCCCCCGTTTCGACGACGGTGCCGGCGGCTTCATGGCCCAAGACCATCGGCGCTTCGACCACGAACGGGCCGATGCGGCCATGGGTGTAGTAGTGCACGTCGGAGCCGCAGATGCCCACGGTATGGATCTTGATGCGAACTTCGCCCGGGCCGACGGTCTGTGGCAGATCGATGTCACGCAGCTTGAGTTCGTGTTGGCGTTCGAGGACAAGGGCGCGCGCGTTCGTCATCGACGTAGTCTCCTCTAAAGCCGATCGTAGGGGCCTTTAACCGTCTACGGGTACACACACCGTCCATCTATGCATCATTGTTCTCCGGGCTGGCGCTGTGGCCCCGATAGACGCCATCGAGCGCAGGCGGGTTCAGTTGGTGCTGGTTGTGGGGGTGAACCCGCACTGCTTCTGTTCCATATCGATCTGCTTCGTGATGCGGACGGCGTTCTGTGCGTAGGCCTCCGTCACGGAGCCACTATTCACGGTCTTGCCCTTCAGCGGACTCACGCCTGCGCAGAGGTGGAAAACATGCGGCTCGGCGGACTTCGCGGCTCCGGCTTCCGGCGCGATCCAGTAGACGACATCCTGACCGGCGGGGTGGCTCGCGTCCCGCGTCGCCGCCGTCACCGCGGCGGTGTCCGTCGCGATCGCCTGCGCCTGAGCGGCGACATCGGGCGAACAGGCGGTGGTGGGCTGCCCCGACTTGATCTGGGCCGCGCATGCGTTCATATCCTGGGTGTACTGCTCGACCGACGGGGGTTTGAAACTGATCCCCATGACCGTCGCGAGCACGGCCAGCGCAGCGCCGACGCCGCCGGCAACCTTCTTGGTCCGCGGATCCATGTTTTTGTCGGTGAGGATCAAGAAAACCAGCGGAAGGAAGGCAATCAGCGTGATAATTGCGCCGAGCTGGTTTTGGAAGAAGAACCTGGCCGCGTCGGATGCACGGGCCGGATCGTGCCTGTTGGCCGCCTTCCACAGCAAGTTGCCGGCGATTGCGAAAATCGCGATGCCGACCAGAAGGCCGATGACCAGCGGCAGGTGTGCCTGGTCGAACTTGTTCTGGCGAAGCAGCATGATTCCGTAGACCTCGCCGCCAATGGCGACGATCCACGAGAGTGCGGCGAAAAGGCGAAGACGCGTGGCGGAGGACTTCTGGCCCTGCGTCGCTTGCCAATCCTTGGTAACGTCTGGCTTGTTGTCGGTCATTGACCAGATCCCCTGATATCGACACTTCTGCGGGGCGTTAGACCAGAAGGCCAACCCGCCCGGCGCAGCAGCATTGAACGAGCGCCACCTGCCTTAGCGACGCGACGAAATGTGAGCGCCACGGCAGGCCTCATCTCCATTCATAATTCATATTGCGCATGAGTGAGTCCGTCCAGACCCACGCAGGCAGACGCCTATGGGCGAGGGCTCCGTTCTTCTTGATCTCTGGCTCGAACTTGATGTAGCGGACTGACAACTTACGGCCAATAAATGCGACGTAGAGTATCTGCTCGGCAAAGAGGGCTCCTGTACAACTCCGACGTCGCAGGGCAGATCAACCGGTTCGGCCAACATCAGAATCAGTCGAACGAGGGGGCGAGCGCAAATCCACGATCCCTGACGGCTTTCTAGAAGGCATCAATGCCATTCAGTCGCCGCATGGACGCCAAGCTTTGGCCCCCGACCATCTGCATTGATAATAATGCAGATTTGCATTATCATAGCGCGAGAACAGGAAATGTTTAACATGACAACGTTGACAGTGACGACAAGGGGACAGGTGACGTTCCGCAAGGACGTGCTGCAACATCTGGGCATCAAACCGGGCGAGAAGATCGAGCTTGATCTGCTGCCCGACGGTCGGGCGGAATTGAGGGCTGCACGGGCGAAGGGGTCGTTCCGGGACCTCCACGGCTTCCTCAGAGGCAAGACGAACGGCCGGGTGCTCAGCATCGAGGAGATCAACGAGGCGATAGCGGAAGCGGGCGCTGCGGCCGCGTCCGGCAAGGAATGAGGGTTATGGCCGACACGAATGTGCTGTTGCGCGCCTATGTCGCCGATGATGAGGCGCAGGCAGCCATTGCCGTCGACCTGCTGGCCAAAGCGGACATCGTGGCCGTGAGCTTGCAGGCCTTGTGCGAGTTCGCCTGGGTTCTGGCCCGGCAGTACCAGACAGAGCGCGAAAATATTGCCGCGGCGATCCGGGCGTTGCTGAACACCGCGAATGTTGTCATCAACCGGCCGGCAGTTGAGGCAGGGCTGTCAGTCCTCGATGCCGGCGGCGATTTCGCGGACGGCGTGATCGCTTTTGACGGCGGCTGGCTTGGCGGGGAGATTTTCGTCTCGTTTGACCGGAAGGCCGTCAAACTGCTCTCGGCGCAGGGACAATCCGTACAGCTTCTTTTCTAAGTCTCTTTCCGCGGTGGTCTTTCGCCCTGTGCTGTCGCGTCTTTAGAGACCACTGCGAGCAATCGGATTCTGTCTGCGGTACGGATGTCAGATCAGAATGGCGGGGTGAGAGCCGACGATCGCCGATAGGTGATTGTGGAAATCGTTGGAATTGCCCAACTACCAGGCCGACTTGGTCGCGCAGATCGCGTAGCGATGCTGCGTCGAGCGTTCCAGCGCCCTGAGGAAGTTCATGTGCCGTGCCTGCGCGCGATGAATCGCGCCGAGCCGGGTGTCGACCACAGGCATCTCAAAGCCAGCCTCCACCAGAAGCGCGCAGACCTCGTCCGCTTTGGCGCCACGCGAAAAGTGCAACCGTGACAGGATGCTGCCATGGCGGTCCGCCATCACCTGATCCAGTTTGTGGACCGGCCCGACCGTCCGGCCAACGGCCCTTTCCAGCACTTGTCGCAGAGAGGTTACCCAGGTCTTACTGACGCAATCACCATCAATGATCAGCAGCCGTCCGCCAGGCTTGAGCAGCGAGAACCATTCGGCGAATGCCGCTCGCGGATCCACCAACGTCCAGACGAGATGACGGGTGACGAGGACGTCGTAGCTTTCTCCGTTTTCACGGGTTCGCTCGGCGTCCCCGATCAGAAACCGGATGCCGCTTTCCCTCTGCGTCGCCTTTGCACGCGCGCGGGCAAGCATGGCCTCTGACCAATCGAGCCCGGTCACGGCATAACCCAGGTCGTGCATGAGATGGGATATGACCCCGGTGCCGCAAGCGAGGTCGAGAGCGCGACGCCCATCCCCGCGCCCCAAGTGCTTGAGTATCAGCCTGTGCCAGGCCAGGCGTTCCCGCTGTGAGAAGATTTCATGCCCCACCGAAAGGTCGAATGTCCCGGCGCGCGTCGACCAATAGTCGCGTATCTCGTCCCGCAGCGAATAATTGGGCTCGCCCGCCATTCCAGACCCCTTGTCGTCGTACCAGTCTGGAATGGCTCTAAAAGATATTTCTTGAGAATTGAAGTCATCTTTAATAAGGCACCTCTGGCTAATCCATTTCAAGAGAGGGCGCGATGAATTTCGGAAAGATCCCAGCAGCGACGATGGCGGCCGCTATCGTCGCTCTGTCGATGACGCTGGCCGCCAGGGCCGAAATGGTTGCAGTGACTGACATCACGGGCCGCCAGGTCAAGGTGAACGTCCCTGTCGAGAGGGTAATCCTGGGTGAGGGCCGGCAGGTCTATCTCGTCGCGGCGCTCGAGACCGAGGATCCGTTCAAGCGCATCGCTGGCTGGCGCGAGGATTTCAGCCAAGCGGATCCGGACAGCTACGCCGCCTATCTGGAAAAATTCCCAAGGATGGCGAATATCCCCACGTTCGGCGGTTTCAAGGACGGCACTTTCGACGTCGAGCAGGCGATATCGCTCAAGCCCGACGTCATCGTGATGAACATCGAGTCGAAGCAGGCCACGGAAGACGCCAAGTATATCGAGAAGCTCACCGCTGCCGGCATTCCATTGGTTTATGTCGATTTCCGCGAGCGTCCCTTTACCAACACCGAACCTAGCATGCGCCTGTTTGGCAGGCTGTTCGGCAAGGAGGAGCGCGCCGAGGAATTCATCGCCTGGCGCGCCGCCGAGATCGCGCGCGTTACCGACGTAATCGAGAAGGCCAAGCCGGAAAGGCCCAAGGTCTTCATCGAACGCGCCGGCGGCTATTCGGACGATTGCTGCATGAGCTTCGGCGACGACAATTTCGGCAAATTTGTTGAGATGGCAGGCGGTGACAACATCGCCAAGGACATCATCCCCGGCACCTTCGGCACACTCAATCCCGAACAGATCATCGCCTCCGACCCGGATCAGATCATCGTCACCGGCGGCTCGTGGGAAGCCTATGTACCGGGCGGTGCCTGGGTGGGCGTCGGCCCCGGCCGTGATGAGGCGGAGGCGGTGCGCAAGCTGAAGGCGCTGACCGAGCGGCCGGCGCTGACCGGCGTGAAGGCCGTCGAGGACGGCGCGGTGCATGCCATCTGGCATCAGTTCTACAACAGTCCTTATCAGTTCGTGGCCATCCAGCAGATGGCGAAGTGGCTGCACCCCGATCTTTTCGCCGACCTTGATCCTGAAGTGACCTTCAGCGAGTTGCACAAGAAATTCCTGCCCATCGCATACAGGCCCGGCCACTGGGTCTCGCTGACCGATGTCGATTGAATCGACGGCCGTCAGCACCGCGCTCGACAGCACCGATGGACGAGGGCGTTACCGCGCCCTCGTCTGGCGGCGGCAGTTGATCCTTGCCGGCCTCGGCGCTGCCCTGCTCTTCAGCCTGTGCGTCGACCTTGCGGTCGGTCCCGCCCGCTACGACCTCGGCGAGGTCGTGCGGGCCCTTGTGTTCCCCGACACCGTGCCGCTGCAGGTGCGCGTGGTGCTCTGGGACATCCGCATGCCGGTGGCCCTGATGGCGATTGTCGTAGGGGCGGCGCTCGCCGTGGCCGGCGCGCAGATGCAGACCATCCTCAATAACCCGCTGGCGAGCCCCTTCACGCTCGGCATATCCGCCGCCGCGAGCTTCGGCGCTGCGCTTGCGCTTGCCTTCGGAGTGAGGCTTGTCCCCGCCGCAGTCGAGTATGTAGTGCCGATCAACGCCTTCGTGATGGCGATGCTGGCGGCCTTCCTAATTCATGTGCTGAGCGTCAAGCGCGGCGTCAGCGCGGAGACCATCGTGCTGCTCGGCATCGCGCTGGTTTTCACCTTCAACGCGCTGCTCGCGCTCGCCCAGTTTTTCGCGTCGGCGGAAGCGCTGGCGGCAGTCGTCTTCTGGACAATGGGCAGCCTCACCAAGGCCACCTGGCCTAAGCTTGCGGTCACCACATTCATTCTCCTCGCAGTCTTACCCATTTTCGCCCGGCGCGTCTGGGCGCTGACGGCGTTGAGGCTCGGTGAGGACAAGGCGGCCAGCTTCGGCGTCAAAGTCGGTCGCCTGCGGCTCGAGACGCTCATCCTGGTGAGCCTCCTCGCCGCCATTCCCGTCGCCTTCGTCGGCACCATAGGTTTTGTCGGCCTCGTGGGCCCGCACATCGCGCGCATGGTCATCGGCGAGGACCAACGCTTCTTCCTGCCCGCCTCGGCCCTCGCGGGCGCGCTCATCCTGTCGGCCAGCTCGGTCGTCAGCAAGTCGCTTATCCCGGGGACGGTTTTCCCGATCGGCATCGTCACCTCGCTGATCGGCATCCCCTTCTTCATCTCGCTCATCCTGTCCAGCACGAGGCGCTCATGGTGACGATCCGGCTTGAGGCGCTCGGCGCGCGCTACGGGACGAGCCTCCGGCTTCGGGATGTGACGACGCCAGTGTTCGAGGGCGGAGACATTGTGGCTGTGATCGGTCCGAATGCCGCCGGGAAGTCGACGCTCTTCAGGCGCATCGCCGGCCTCCTGCAAGGACCGGGAGCAATGCATGTCGAGGGGGCCATTCGCGGGACGAGCGGCATCTGCTACATGCCACAGGAAACGTCCGCCAACGCGGTGCTCACCGTCTATGAGTCAGTGTTGCTCGCCCGCAAGCAGGGTAAGGGCTGGTCTGTGGGCGACGATGATCTGGCTCGCATCGACGAGACCCTTGCGGCGCTCGGCATCGCCGACATCGCTTTCCGCAACATTGGCGAGCTTTCCGGCGGCCAGCGGCAACTCGCCAGCCTGGCACAGACGCTGGTGCGCGAGCCGGAGGTCCTGCTGATGGACGAACCGACATCAGCACTCGATCTGTCGCGGCAGGTGGAAGTGCTCGGTCTCATGCGGGAACTTGCCAGGGCGCGAGGCATGGTCGTGCTGATCGCCCTGCACGACCTCAATCAGGCCCTGCGCTTCAGCGATCAGACAATGGTCATCGCGGACGGCCGGCTGGTCGCATGCGGGCCAACGCGGGACATCATCACCTCACATCTGCTGCGGGACATTTATCATCTCAACGCGCGCATCGAGCCGTGCTCGCGCGGCATCGGCCATGTCATCGTGGATGGCGTGGCGGATGGGCGTCGGACGCTCATAATGCCGGCAGCGGAGACCGAATCCGGGCTTCGGAGCAGATTCGAGGCGGCAGCCGTTCCGGCCGCGTGACGGCAACCATTAAGCCGGTTGATCGACGCCCGCACTGATCGACCTGGTCCTCTGACCGCTGGTTGAAGGCGAGAGCGTGCTTGCATTCAACTCAAGGCGTGGCCCGCCAATCCATAGACCCAAGGCCCATTGTCTTCCCGGTTCAGAAAGCGGCGCCCCTTGGACATGGTCGTAACGGTCTCGGCAATGCCGAGGCCGCACTGCTGGAGAAACGCGGCAAACACGCCATCCTTCTCGCGGGTGTCGACGCGGGCAAATCGTCCTGCCAGTCCCTTCAGATGCACGGCTGTAAGATGGACCGCGTCGAAATCGTTTCCCGCGACCATCGGGCCGATCACGTGACCACGCCCGAACTCGCGACACATGGAATAGCCAACGATCTCGCTGCCGCGGCTCAAAGTGCAGATTGAGGCATCGGCCGCGAGCAACGTGAGCAGCCTCTCGCGGTTTGTCCCAAACGCGCGCGTATCCAGCGCCGTGATCTCCTTCAGCCTGTCGCTCGACAGCGCCTGCAATTGACCGTCCAGGGACGGCACTGTTGGGAGGACCGGTGGGACTTCCCCCTGGCGCATGTATACAGTCGCCTCGGTCGTGAAACCGAGCGAGACATAAAGAGGATAGGCAGCATGGGTAGCATTGAGTGCCAAGTTGCGATCGCCGCACTGCTCGAGGACTAGGTCCATGAGCCACCGGCCGCCTCCTTGCGCTTGCGTGCGGGGCGTTGTGATCACTACGCCGATGGTGGCGAAGTCGTCCCCGTGAGGAAACCACATCGCGCTGCCGAAAACGCGTCCAATACCATCAACGGCAACGATGCCCTGGCCGGCGCGACGCAGTAGGTTCCAATCCTTCGGCCGATGAGGCCAGCGGACTGAGATCGACAGCGCGTGCAGCAGCTCAACGTCGACATCATTGATGTCCCGCGCGACCAGTTCGAAGGATTTCAGGCGTACTGATCTCTGCATCTCAGTCGATCCTTCAACAAATGCGCAAGGCACGCGGTGTGACGTTGTGATCGATCGCCATGTCGCGACATGCCTCTTTTGCCGTAGCATTATACGGGAAAGCCAGCAGGTTTCGCTGGTTCGAGGTGCTTTTTCGCAATCTTCGGCCAAAGCATGACGCAATTCGGCAGCGAACTCTGCTGCCTGCGGATACGCTGGTTGCACCCGGTGATAATGTGCGATTAGAGCGGACCGCCATGAACGTGGAAGAAATCCTCGCGACGCTGATTGGATTTCCCTCTGTTGTGGGCACGCCAAACCGCGCGATCGTCGATTGGATCCGCGACTACTGTCAGGCAGCCGGAGCCGAGGTGACGGTTCTGCCAGGTCCCGAGGGCGACCGGTCCAACCTCTTCGTGACGATCGGCCCGCGCCAGGGTCGGGGCTACATCATCTCCGGACATATGGATGTCGTGCCGGCCGGCGAGCCGGAATGGAGCTCGGACCCGTTCGTCCTGCGCGGAGAGGGCGGCAGGCTATACGGCCGCGGCACCACCGACATGAAGGGCTTCCTCGCCTGCACATTGGCCGCGCTCCCAGGACTTGCTGCGATGAACCTGCGGCAGCCAGTTCATCTCGCATTCTCCTATGACGAAGAGGCGGGGTGCCGTGGTGTGCCGCATCTCCTGGCCGCGTTGCCGAGCTTATGCGAGAGGCCGCTTGGCGCCATTGTCGGCGAGCCGAGCCGGATGCAGCCTGTGCGCGCGCACAAGGGGAAGGCCGCCGCGCGGCTCGAGGTGATGGGGCGATCCGGCCATTCCTCACGCCCCGATCTCGGACTCAATGCTGTGCACGCCATGGCCAGCGTCATCACATACGCCGTGGTCTACGGCCAGTCCCTCGCCGACGGGCCGCTCGATAAAAATTTCGAGCCCCCATATTCTTCCTTGCAGGTGGGCGTCATCGCCGGTGGACAGGCGGTCAACATCATCCCTGGCCAATGCACAGCCGATATCGAGGTGCGCGCCGTGCCCGGCGTTTCTCCAGCCTCCCTGCTTGAGCCTGTCAAGACCCGGCTTTTCGCCCTGCGAGACAGCGGCTTCGATGTGGTGTGGCACGAGTTGAGCACCTATCCCGCCCTCGCGCCCGCGAACGGGAGCGCGCTAGCGGCCGTTCTGACCGAGCTGACGGGGCAGGAGCCGCTCACAGCCGTCAGCTTCGGCACGGAGGCCGGGCTTTACCAGCAGGCCGGCATCGACGCGATCATTTGCGGTCCTGGCGACATCGGCCGTGCCCATCGTCCCAATGAGTATATCGAGATCGGTGAACTCGCCGCTTGCCGGAAGATGATCGAGGGGCTCGGCGCGCGTCTTGCGGCCTGAAGGAAGGGCGGTCGCCATGGCGTTTCTTTTCAATTCCGATGCGGCGCGTGCTGCGGTCTTCCGCGAGATATTCGCGCGCGAGCTCCCGGATCTGGTATTCTTCCATTCCGGAGACGAGATGGAGCCGGAGAAGGTGCGCTATCTCATCACCTGGACGGTGCCGGACGAGATCTCGCGCTACCGCAATCTGGAAGTGCTGTTTTCCATCGGCGCGGGCGTCGACCAGTTCAAGCAGGACGGAGTGCCAAGCCATGTGAAGCTTGTGCGCATGGTCGAGGACGGCATCATACGCATGATGCAAGAATACGTCGCGCTCGGCGTGTTGGCGCTCCACCGCGAGATGCCCGCCTATCTTGAGCAGCAGAAAAAGTGCTTGTGGAAACCGATTGCCGCTCGACAGGCGGCCGAACGCCGGGTTGGCTTTCTCGGCCTTGGCATGCTGGCCCGCGCGGCTATCGAGCGCTTGAAGCCGTTCGAGTTTCAGCTTGCCGGGTGGAGCCGCAGCGAAAAGCGGATCGAGGACGTCGCCTGCTTTCACGGCACGGACCAACTCGCGGGCTTTCTGAAGCAAACGGATATTCTCGTCTGCCTGCTCCCGCTCACGGAACAAACGCACGGCATGCTCGATGCGGAGTTCTTCGACTTACTGCCCGCCGGGGCGCAGCTGCTGCATGTCGGCAGGGGTCCGCAACTGGACCAGACCGCGCTGATCGACGCGCTCCACACCGGTCACGTATCTGCGGCGATGCTTGATGTCACCGATCCAGAACCGCTCCCGGAAAACCATCCGCTGTGGTCGCATCCGAAGGTGATGATAACGCCGCACATCGCCTCGGTGACGCAACCGCATACGGCGGCACAATCCGTCGTCGACAACATTCGGCGCCACCGCGCCGGAGAAGAACTGATCGGCCTCGTCGATCGGACACTCGGCTACTAACAAGGAAACATCACATGTCACTTCTGATCACGATCGACACAGTTCCAGACTTTGCGCCGAAGGAGGCATTACCGGCTCCGGAGCGGCTCATTTCCGGCAATCCATCCTTCAAGACCTGGGCGCAGGATGCCTCGAAAGGTGAGAAGGTTCTGACCGGCGTCTGGGAGGCGACGCCCGGCGAGACGCATTCGATCAAGGGCACTATCTACGAGTTCTGCCATATCATTTCGGGTCTCGTCGAAATCGAGGAGAAGGGCGGTGAGACCAAGACCTACCGCGCCGGCGACAGTTTCGTGATGAAACCCGGTTTCGTCGGCGTCTGGCGCACGATCGAGACCGTGCGCAAGATCTACGTCTGCGTTGATGACTGAGTTCAGTGCTCAAGGTCTGGCCGAATAGCGCGCGGCGGTTCCAGAACAATCGGCTTTCCAGGTTCCGCCTGACGCGATTCGACGCCGTCGGAGGGCTCAACCTCGACGGAAAATGCGGCGGGCGGTCGACTACTGTTTCCAGTGACGCCAGTGCGAATGAGGACCTCCATCCATGAAGACCTACAAGATAGCGCTGATCCCCGGCGACGGCATCGGCAAGGACGTGACGCAGGCGGCATGGCAGGTGCTGCAGGCGGCGGCTAAGCAGGGCGGTTTCGTCCTTGATGACACAAGATTCCCGTGGTCGTGCGCCTACTACCTGGAGACCGGTGCAATGATGCCGTCAGACGGCATCGATACACTCCGAAAATTCGATGCGATCTATCTCGGCGCTGTGGGCTGGTCCGCGGAAGTGCCCGACTCAGTATCGCTTCACGGACTGCTCCTGCCGATCCGGAAAGGCTTCACGCAGTACGCCAACATACGACCGCACCGGCTGTTGCCGGGCGTTCAGGGGCCCCTCCGCTCCGATGGTTTCGATATCCTGTGCATCCGCGAGAATACGGAAGGCGAATATTCCGGCGCCGGTGGGCGCGTTCATTCCGGCACGGCCGATGAGGTCGCGGTTGAGACTGCGATCTTCACGCGTGCGGGTGTCGAACGGATCATCCGTTTCGGTTTCGAACAGGCGCGGGCGCGTCGCAAGAAGCTCGCATCTGTCACCAAATCCAACGCGCAGAAACACTCCATGGTTTTCTGGGATGAGGTCACGCGCGAGGTGGCGAAAGACTATGCTGATGTGGAGGTCTCGCACTACCACATCGACGCCATTGCCGCCCGGATGGTCCTGGCGCCGGAAAGCCTCGACGTAATCGTCGCATCGAACCTTTTCGGCGACACCCTCACGGATATTGGAGCGGCCATTCAGGGAGGGCTGGGTTACGCCGCCTCCGCCAATATCAATCCCGATCGCAGCGCGCCTTCCATGTTCGAGCCGGTCCATGGTTCGGCGCCCGACATCGCGCATCTCGGCGTCGCCAATCCGATCGCCGCGATCTGGTCCGGTGCCATGATGCTCGAGCATCTGGGCGAGGGGCACGCTGCGGCGGAAGTAATGTCGGCAATCGAGTCCGCAACCGCGCGGGGGATTGGCACGATCGCAGGCAAGGACAGGACTGAAACGATCATGCAGGCCGTGCTGGTGGGATTAAGCTGAAAGGGCAGAGGAAAGACCATGAATGCGATGACGAAGATTGGCATGTTCAACGACTCCGACCTTTTTCGCCAGCAGGTGCTGATTGGCGGTGTCTGGCGGGATGCGGAAACGAAGGGCGCGGTCGATGTCATTGCCCCTGCCAGCCAAAGTGTTCTCGGCACCGTTCCCGCAATGGGGGAGAACGAGACGAGAGCGGCAATCGCTGCCGCGGCCGAGGCCTTCAAGGGCTGGAAGAAAAGGACGCATGCCGAGCGTGCAGGATTTCTGGAGCGCTGGCACGACCTCATCCGCCAGCACGAACAGGATCTCGCGCTCCTGCTGACGCTGGAACAGGGCAAGCCGCTTGCCGAGGCGTTGGCAGAAATCCGCTATGGCGCATCTTTTGTGAAATGGTTCTCCGAAGAAGCGCGCCGGATCGGTGGTTCGACCATTCCCTCACCCACGGCCGATCGCCGCATTCTGGTGCTGAAAGAACCCGTCGGCGTCTGCGCCATCATCACGCCGTGGAATTTCCCCAACGCAATGATCGCACGCAAAGTAGCACCGGCGCTGGCCGCAGGTTGTACGGTTGTCATCAAGCCGTCGGAATTTACGCCATTCTCGGCGCTGGCGCTCGCCGTTCTGGCGGAACGGGCAGGTATTCCTGCAGGCGTGATCAACATTGTGACCGGCATGCCCGTCGAAATCGGCAACGAACTGATGGCCAATCAGACGGTGCGCAAGATCTCGTTCACCGGTTCGACCCGCGTCGGTGCGCTGCTCATGCGTGGCGCGTCCGATAGCATCAAGCGGCTGAGCCTGGAGCTTGGCGGCAACGCACCCTTTATCGTCTTTGACGACGCCGATCTGGATAAGGCAGTTGAAGGGGTGATCGCATCCAAGTTCCGCAATGGCGGTCAAACCTGCGTCTGCGCGAACCGGATTCTTGTGCAGGAAGGCGTTTACGACGCCTTCGCCGAAAAGCTGAGCCGGCGCGTCACGCGGATGAAGGTTGGCGCAGGGACAGATGAGGGCACTGAGATCGGCCCGATGATCAACGCAGCCGCGATCGACAAGATCGAGCGTCACATCGCCGATGCTCAGGCGAAAGGTGCGCAGATCATAGCCCAAAGCGAGACGATGCCGGAGGGTAAGCAATATGCACGGCCCGTCGTGCTGGGAGAAGCTACTACGGGGATGCTCCTGGCATCGGAAGAGACGTTCGGTCCAGTGGCGCCGCTTTTTCGCTTCGAGACGGAGGAAGAGGCCATCGCCATTGCGAACGGTACGCCGTTCGGCCTTGCCGCCTACTTCTACACCGACAACCTCAAGCGCTCATGGCGTGTTGCCGAGGCGCTCGAGTTCGGTATGGTCGGGCTCAACACAGGCATGATCTCGACCGAGGTTGCGCCTTTCGGCGGTGTCAAGCAATCGGGAGTGGGGCGCGAAGGATCGCAGCTCGGCATCGAGGAATATCTCGAGGTCAAGGCGCTTCATGTTGGCGGGCTTAACTAGTTATCTTGCACGCAGGTGGAAACACTTGCAGCCCTAAAGCATTGGAACCACAAGAAAGGGGCGGTGAAAACCGCCCCTTTCTTTTCGCGACCAAGCGCCTCGTCTGGTGCGACTGCGCCAGCAAAAAAATGTTCAGGCGAACTCCCGAACGGGCTCCAGTCCGACGGCGCCGGCCAGACCGCCGATATCCTTGATTTCGGTATATTCGTAGAAGGGGTTCGCAGGCTCATGGCCGCGGTTCACCCAGACCTTGCTCTTGATGCCAAGATCATAGGCCGTCATGAGATCGTAGCGGAATGAAGACGACACATGTGTAATGTCCTCTGGGCCGCAGCCGAGCTTGTCGAACATATATTCGAAGCCCTTCATCTGGGGCTTGTAGGCGCCGGTCTCCTCGGCCGTGATGACCATGTGAAAGGGTGCGCCGAGCTTCTCCACATTCGACATGATCAGGCTCTTCATGGAGTTCGACAGGATCACCAGCGGAATCTCCTTGGCGACCTTGGCCAGGCCCGCCGGGACATCCGGGTGCGGACCCCATGTCGGCACTTCCGCATAGATGCGCTGGGCATCTTCGGGCCGGAATGCGACGCCGTTGCGCTTGCAGGTCCGTTCCACGGAATTGTGCACGACCTCGCTGTACGGCTTCCAGGCGCCAAGAACCTCGTCGAGGCGATAGGCCGAGAAATCCTTGATGAACTGCGTCATCCCAGTTGGGGAGAGCTGCGCGCCGTATACGCGTCTCGCCGCACCGGCCATGTCGAAGTTGGTCAGCGTACCATAGCAGTCGAAGGTGATGTATTTCGGTCTGAACTGGGTCATGGGCGTCGATCCTTCCAATCGTGTCGGCACCGCGTGCCTTTAACAGCAAGGATCATAATGAGGACCGCAGAAGACTAGTCGCCGCATTCGAGCGCCCTGAAGCAGATTGTTTTGTATTGCGTGAGAGCTTTGGCAGGGAGTTGCGCCTGAGTTCGTTTTCGAGCTTCGGCGGGAGCGCGATCTCTCAGCCGTGCTGGCATAAGATGCGGTGCCAGCGGCAAAGGAAAGTCAAAACGCCCATCGCTCAGGTTCTGGTCGGGAGGAACTGCTGTCCGCGGCGGCCTATCTTCGGCCTAGGCGAATTCAGGCCCGAAATGATCCGTGACCGCGCAGCAGATCACGCTGGAAAACGAGCTGAAGGACGAAACCGCACCACACCGGACTTACGCTCTCGTAAGTCAGGCCCTACGCTGAATCGGAGGAAGCAAATGCTGGCAAACTCACTGATCGAACTCGATCGCGCACATCTGGTTCACCCGTTTTCATGCTATCGGAGCCACGAGAAGACGGGCGTGCGGGTGCTCAAATCCGCCAAAGGCGCAACCGTGACCGATGCAAGCGGGAAAACCCTGCTGGACGGATTCGCCGGCCTATGGTGTGTAAATATCGGATATGGCCAGGAAAGCGTCATTGAAGCAGCGGCAAAGCAGCTAAGAGAACTTCCCTATGCGACGGGATATTTCGGGCTCGGATCCGAGCCTGCCATTCGCCTTGCTGCCAGGCTTGCCGAGTTGGCGCCCGGCGATTTGAACCATGTCTATTTCACGCTTGGCGGCTCCGACGCAGTCGACAGTACGATCCGCTTCATTCGCTATTACTACCATGCCAAGGGTACGCCGCAAAAGGACCAGTTCATCTCGGTGGAGCACGGCTACCATGGATCCTCGACGGCAGGGTCAGGTCTGACCGCGATCCCGGCTTTTCACGCAGGTTTCGGCGTGCCTTACGACTGGCAGCACAAGATTCCCTCCCACTACGCCTATCGCAATCCAGTCGGTTCCGATCCGCAGGCGATCATCGGCGCATCGGTCGCGGCCCTGCGGGCCAAAATTGCAGAACTCGGCGCGGGCCGCGTTGCGGCCTTCTACGCCGAACCAATCCAGGGTTCGGGCGGTGTCCTCGTTCCACCGACAGGTTGGCTGAAGGCTCTGCACGCCGTGTGCAAGGAAAACGACATTCTGTTCATTGCCGACGAAGTTATCACTGCGTTTGGCCGCACAGGCCCTCTCTTCGCCTGTGAGGAAGACGAGGTCGTGCCGGATTTCATGACCACGGCGAAGGGACTGACCTCGGGCTACGTGCCGATGGGCGCCGTCTTCATGTCGGACCATGTGTACAATACGATCGCGGACGGAGCCGGCAAAGCGGCTGTCGGCCATGGCTATACCTATTCGGCCCATCCCGTGAGCGCGGCGGTCGGGCTCGAATGTCTGCGTCTCTATGAAGATGGCCTGCTCGAGAATGGGCGGAAGGTGGGGAAGCGGTTGATGGAAGGCCTTCGCTCGCTCGCCGACCACCCGCTGGTTGGCGACGTTCGCGGTCGCGGCATGCTGGCAGCAATCGAGTTGGTCACCGACAAGGCACGCAAGACACCGCTGCCGGCGGCGGCCGATCCGGGGCGCCGCATCTTCGAGCGCGCGTGGGCGAACGGCCTTGTCATCCGCGCCTTCAACAGCGGCATCCTCGGCTTTGCGCCGCCGCTCTGCTGCACCGAGGACGATATTGATGGAATCCTCGAACGCACGCGGATGACGCTGGACCAAACCCTCGAAGATAAGGATGTGCGGGCAGCGATGAAGGCATGATCAGCGGGCGCATTGCATTGACCAGGGCTAAACTCACGCCGCCCGGGTCTTTCGCATGTGTCCCGGCCTAAGTATCAGCCCAGACGCTTCTTTCTCCGCTGTACGAACGCTTGGCTCGGCGTCACCGAGGCTTCACGTCCGCCACTTGCCAAACCTGGTCAGCGGCGCACCCACTGATCGACTTTTGCCCCTGTCACCCATCGCGCAGCAAAGATGATGGTCGGGCGATTTGTCTCCACGAATCGTCGTCCTCGCATCGGCCATTCTGAAGCTCAGCGAGGTCGATCGTGACTCGTTGCACGGCGAGTTCGGGTCTCTTCGGCCTGGAGCCCGCCATTGAGACAATTCCCGCCCGCTCAAGGGCCGCCAAGGAGCGGGATACGTTCGGCTGCGGACGCGCCGCCAACCTGCACAGCTCCGTGATGCTTTGCGGTCGATACCGATGGATCAGCGCCACCAGCCGACAATTCTCAGGGGTCAACGCCCGCAGAATCTCTTCCGGCGCACACGACTGAGCCATTGTTCAGGGACCACCCGGCCCCCTGAGCCGTCGCCGCCGCCATCACTGTCGTGCGTGTTTTCCTAAGTAAGAGTGCTTTCCAGGTGAACAATGGCCTCGAGGAAAGACGGAAATGCCTCTTTTACCCTGTCGAGGCTTTCCTGCACCTTGTCGGTTTTCAGGTCAAAACCGTACCGATGCCTCACCAGGTGACGGAATCCGTTTAACTCACTCAAGGACTGATAAAGCTCGGGGTCGAGCACAGCCGGCCGGATGCCTGCAATTTCCGCCGACATCTGATCGAGCACGTCCTGGTGCATCGTAGGCCCTTGGAGAACGAGGCCGTCTATGTCGTTGGAGAGGCTGAGCAGGATGTCCTCGATGCTGTTGTAGACATTGTGGACTCCCAGCGAACTGCTGCGATCGCGCCCCATTTGCCGAGTGACAGCTCACTCCGATTCGCCAGATATTCCTCGCTTGCTGCAGTTCCTTCGCAGCGGTCGATTTTTGGCGACAGTTTTGCGAACGCCGGATGCTTAAACGCTGCCATTAAGCAATTCCTGCACTCGTTCGGACGAAACGTCTGAGGCAAAGATCAGGTCATAAGGAATGTTCGTTCCCCGAAGCTGGTCTGCGACCAAGCGCTCCACCATGGCCCGGCGCGCGGGATCAGTGCGTCCGTGCACCAGCAGATCTACGTCAGAGTGGACGCGGAAACGGTTTTTCGCGAGGGATCCGACAACAGAGATATCGACGCCGCGGGCTTTGGCGTTCCGGAGAATACGCGATACACAGGCTTGCGCAGTCATCCGGCGATCGTCAGCTCTTCGGTGGATCAAAGTGTCAATCTTGTTCATCTTTTCGCCTGTTGCCTTTGCTCCAACTGTGACCCGAGGGGAGATTGTCGCAACTCCGCAAGCTGTGCGCGCTACCTGCCTATACATGATTCATATTCACGCCATTTGACGACAGGGTGGCAATGACGGCCTCCCCCGAAACGGACATCGTCATTCGACAAATGCCGCGCGCAACAAGATGGAGCTTGGCACGAGCGCCCGCTGCTTGAGGACCGAGCCGGAGCTGCATTCTCATTTGTCGAAAATGATGTCGAGAGGCAAATGGGATTTCACGATCGGTGACTTCAGCACGACGAAGCTGAAATATTTGTCGATTCCGATATCCAATTCGATCATGCGCTCCATAATCGTCTGGTACTCGCTGATGCCTGCTGTGACAAACTTCACAAGATAGTCGTATCCGCCTGAAACCAGATGGCATTCGATGACCGAATCGACTTTCTGAATTGCGGTGAGAAATCTCGCGAAGTCGTTCTGTTGATGGTGCTTGAGCGTGACTTCGGTGAAGATGGTTAGAGTCTGTCCGAGCTTGGACACATCGATCTGGGCGGAATAGCCGGTGATGAAGCCTTCCGCCTGAAGCTTCTTCACCCGCATCAGGCAAGGGCTCGGCGAAAGGTTGACAAGGTCGGCAAGCTCGACATTCGTGACTCGCCCGTTCTTTTGCAGTTGGGATAAGATCTTGATGTCGATCTTGTCGAGCTTCATTGGAAACCTGTCACATGTTCGAACCGCGGATCGCTCGGCAGACGGCGTCCGTCACTTCCTGCGTGGTCGCTGTCCCTCCCACGTCCGGCGTCAGCACGCCTTCACTCGTCACCGTTTCCACAGCGCTCATCAACCGCACGGCCGCTGCGCTCTCGCCCAGATGTTCGAGCATCTGGGCAGCGGTCCAGAAGGTGGCGACCGGGTTGGCAATACCCTTGCCGGCGATGTCGAATGCCGAGCCGTGAATTGGCTCGAACATCGAGGGATAGCGACGCTCGGGATCAATGTTGGCGGTCGGTGCAACGCCGAGACTGCCCGCGAGCGCGCCTGCAAGGTCCGACAATATGTCGGCGTGAAGATTGGTGGCGACGATCGTATCGAGGCTCCGAGGTTTCAACGTCATACGCACTGTCATAGCATCGACTAGCATCTTGTCCCACGCGACGTCAGGGAACTCTTGCGCCACCTCGGCTGCGATTTCGTCCCACATTACCATCCCGTGACGCTGAGCGTTGGATTTCGTAACCACGGTCAGGAGCTTTCGCGGCCGTGACTGCGCCAGCCGGAATGCATAGCGCATGATGCGGGTGACGCCGACGCGCGTGAAGATCGCGACCTCGGTTCCGACCTCCTCGGGGAGGCCGCGATGGGCGCGGCCGCCGTGGCCCGAATACTCGCCCTCGGAATTCTCCCGCACGATCACCCAATCCAGATCGCCAGGGCCAACACCCGCCAGAGGCGAAACAATCCCGGGCAATATTCTTGTTGGCCGCACGTTCGCGTATTGATCAAAGCCTTGGCAAATCGGCAGCCGGAGGCCCCAGAGCGTGATATTGTCGGGCAAGTCGGGAGCGCCTACCGCGCCAAAGAAGATGGCGTCGAAGCGCTTCAGTTGCGCCACGCCATCTTCGGGCATCATCCGACCATGGGCCTTGTAGTAATCCGAGCCCCAGTCGAAGTGCTGGACGCGCAGCTTGAAGTCGCCGCAGCGTTGCTGCAGCGCCTCAAGCGCCTGGAGACCTGCGGCAATGACCTCTGGCCCGATCCCGTCGGCAGGAATGGCGGCAATCTCATATTCGCGCATCGTCAGTTCCCTGTTTTTGGTGCTGGCCGCATGGTGCCTCAATCTCGTGTGCGACCGATTGTACCTTGGCAAGACGGTCTTCTCAGAATTCAGCGACCTTGCCCCACGCAGCGGTCTTCAGACGCTCGGGCCTATAAGGACGCGGATCGACAATAGGCTCGCTGCCTGCGATGATGTCGGCGATCATATGCCCCGCACCGGGGCCAATCCCGAAGCCGTGACCGCTGAATCCCGCCGCCAGGATGAAGCCCGGAATCCCCTCCACTTCGCCGACTGCGGGAATGCCGTCGGGTGTACTGTCGATATAACCCGCCCACACATCGGAGATCGCCACCCGTTGGAGTTCGGGGATCAATTCGCAGGCTCTCCGATATGTCAGCCGAATCTGCCCCATGTCGGGCTTCGGGTCGAGAATCCGGTTCCGTTCCATTGGCGTGATGTCGTCGAGGGTCCATTTGCGCAGGCTTTCGTGGCCCTGACGCCAGCCCTCGAAGGCGCCCGGGGCGAGATTGCGCCAGCGGCGGGCGAACATAGGTACAAACTCACGGCTGAACCTGAACTGTTGCGGCGTTGGATCGACACGCGCCCGCCCGCTGATCGCCAGCGTGTATCCACCGTTGCTGCGCCGCGTCAGAGAGATGCGAGCGGTATGCAGGGCATCTGGCAGACCGTTTGCGCCTGGCGCCACGGCCAGAATGGACTGACGCACGGCAGCTTGCGGAAAACGCACACCGAGCTGGTTGCAGAAGGAAGACGCCCACGCGCCCCCGGCCATGACCACGGTCTTTGTCCGGATGCTACCCGCTTCGGTCACGACAGCGCTCACCCGGCCGGCGCTCAATTCCAGCCCGCGCGCCGCGCAGTGCTGATGTACGGTGCCTCCCGCCGCCATGATGCCGCGCGCTGCAACCGGCACTGCCTTGGAAGGGTCCGCCGTTCCGTCGGTTGGCGAGAACACGCCACCTTTCCATTTGCGGCGCGTCGCTCTGCCCCGTTCGGTGGCTTCTTCCGCGCTCAGCATGTGCGTGGTGACGCCGACCGTTCTCGCAAAATCGCGCCACTTCGCCCAGCCTGCCAGCTCATTTTCGTCTTGTGAGAGATAGAGGAGCCCGCAGCGGCGAAAGCCGGTGTCTTGGCCGGTCTCCTGTGCTACCTTCTCCCAGAGGTCGAGGCTCTTGGTCGCCATCGGCAGCTCACGCGCATCGCGGTTCTGCTGGCGGCACCAACCCCAGTTGCGGCTGGACTGCTCGGCCGCGATACGCCCCTTCTCGACCAGGGCGACCTTGAGGCCGCGGCGCGCCAGATAGTAAGCGCTGAACACGCCCACCACCCCGCCGCCGATGACGACGACGTCCGCCTCGCGAGGGAGGGAAGGGCTGCAGTCGATGTGCATGAGCGGCGCGGGCATGGATGGGACTCCGGTAATTTGAACCATCCTAACCTGCCGCCCGCAGAGGCAGACTGCGGAGTTTGTGCCTGGACGGAATTTCCTGCGTTTAGCAGCCCCCAGGACAGGCAATTATTGCGCTAAGAGCTCGCTGCGTGGGCAAGCTGGAGTACATTTCATGCAGTCGCGTCATCTGCGGCATGGGCGGCATACGGCGCAGTCGTCGACCTTGATCGGCAGCGCCTTGGCCGACATTGCGATGGGCCGCACGGTCACCAATCCGTTTGGGCGCCATGGCCCGCAAATGGTGTCGATGTACACCGGAAATCTTTGGTCCTATCCCTCATGGCCACGTATTGCCGAATAAAGGATATGGTTGCCTGATCCCGGTTTCCGCGCCGAAACGGGAACAGAGTGAAATGCCGAACTGGATGTTCTTTTCAGAAGTTCCTGCCGCGCGAGGGCCAAGTTTCGAAGACTCTGCGGAAACAGAACAGTCAGACTGGCTGCAAGAACGGAGCAACCCTTCCTTTTGGCAGGCAGGCTCCAGAGGACATTCGACAGGCAAGGCTTGCTCCTTCGGAGAGTTCTCCAAGAAAAAGGGAACAGAGTCCGGTACACGGATCGGATTTCATAAGGGAGCCGCCAGGATGAGCAGAACCCGTCTCTCGCAGCCTCAGCGCGCGAAGCGCCGAGAACGCCGGACTACGGCCGCTAGGGTGAGGCGCTTCTGCTCAAAGGGCGATGAAGCGGTCCGCAACAGGGTGGACGCGCTCGGTTGAAAGGGGAGGTGATCTCGATGATCGCAAGCATCCAGGCTGTAGCCCCCCACGATGTGGCGCTTTCGGTGCGCGACCTCACAGTGAATTTGCCGCAAGGCATGGAACGGACCCATGCTGTCAAGGATATTTCCTTCGATCTGAAATGCGGCCAGATCCTTTGCATCATAGGCGAGTCCGGATCGGGTAAGTCGGTGACGGCGAACGCGATCATGGGGCTTCTGCCGAAGGTGATCCGGCTCTCATCGGGTGTCATCCAGCTGGAAGGGATGAACATCGTCGGCATGTCGCCAGACAAGCTGCGCAACCTGCGTGGACGGGTCGTGTCGATGATCTTTCAGGACCCGCTCTCGGCGCTCAATCCCCTGATGACGGTGGGCGCGCAGATTGACGAGGTCATGGCAGCGCACGGCTTCGGCACGCCACAAACCTGTCGCAACCGCGCAATCGAACTGCTCACTGAAGTAGGCCTGCCAGATCCCGAACTCATGTATTACCAGTACCCGTTCCGGCTTTCGGGCGGGCAGCGGCAGCGCGTCATGATCGCCATGGCCTTGGCGCTTGAGCCGACGGTGCTGATTGCCGATGAGCCGACCACCGCGCTCGACGTCACCACCCAGGCTCAGATCCTGCAACTGATCCGTGACATTCAGCGGCGCAAGGGCATGAGCGTGATGTTCATCACCCACGATTTCGGCGTGGTGGCCGAGATCGCCGACAGCGTCGTGGTGATGGAAAAGGGCCATGTCGTCGAACAAGGCAGCGCCGAGCAGGTGTTGAAGTCGCCCAAGCACCCTTATACCCAGCGCCTGATCGCAGCCGTACCGCATTTGACCGGCGAAGATCGCCCCCGTCCGGACGCTGCCAGCAAGGAGCCGATCCTGAAGGTTGAGGGTCTGGTGAAGACCTATCGCGGTGGCAGCGCGCTGTTCGGCGCGCAACGGACTGTGACAGCGGTCAACGAGGTTTCGTTCGAACTGGCGCCCGGCCGCACGCTTGGGGTCGTAGGCGAGAGCGGTTCGGGGAAATCGTCGCTGGGCCGGCTGCTGATCAAGCTGCTGGACAATGACGGCGGCGAGATCTTGTTTCAAGGCTGTGACATAGCCAAGCTTTCCGAAGCGAAGTTCCGCCCGCTTCGACCGCGGATCCAGATGATCTTCCAGGATCCCTTCGCTTCTCTGAACCCACGCTCGACGGTCGGTCACATCATGACGGTAGGCCCGCTGGCGCACGGGATGCCTTATGTCCAAGCGCGCGATGAAGCGCGTGCGCTTCTGGCCCATGTCGGTCTCGATGCCGGCGCTTTTGGCCGCTACCCGCACGAGTTCTCGGGTGGGCAACGCCAGCGCATCGGCATCGCTCGTGCGCTGATGTTCAAGCCGAAGCTGTTGATTGCCGACGAGGCGGTCTCCGCACTCGACGTGTCGATCCAGGCACAGATCCTGCAGCTTCTGGACCAGATCCAGCGCGAGACGGGCGTGTCGATGGTCTTCATCACGCACGACCTGCGCGTCGCCAGCCAGATCTGCGACGAAATCGCAGTGATGCAGAAGGGCCGGATCGTCGAGCGCGGACCGCCCTCGCAAATATTCCTGAACCCGCAAGCAGCCTACACGCGCCAACTGGTAGCGGCGATTCCAGGAGAGCGGCCGGGCAATGCCCGTCCAGTAGCAGCAAACGCATAAGAAATAACAAGAGAGGAACTACCATGACCAAAAATTCATCGACTACGTCCAACTACTCGAGGCGCGAAGCGCTGCGACTGATGGCGATAGGTGGGGCTGCAGGCCTCATCGCGCCCAATCTGTTGGGCAAGCCCGCCTTCGCCAAGACCCCTCCGGCAGGGCCGGCCGGGCGCGTCGTCGTCGGCCTCTCCCAAGAGCCGACCGTGTTCAATCCGCTGATGGCGCATATCGAAGTCGATGACGCGATCCATTTCTCGGTTTTCGACGCGCTGGTCCGCATGGATCCCCAAGGTGGCCTACATCCAAACCTCGCGGCCGAGGTGCCAAGCCAGAAGAACGGCGGCATTTCGGAGGACGGTCTCAACTGGCGCATCCGGTTGCGTGACAATGCCCGCTGGCACGACGGTGAGCCCTTCACGGCCGAAGACGTGAAATTCACCCTTGAGCTCATCACGAACCCGAAGTTTCGGGCTTGGCGCACGAGCGGCCATTCGCTCGTGCAGGACATCACAGTGGTTTCGCCCACCGAGATCACATGGCGGATGAAGGAGGCCTTCGCGCCCTATCTTTCGTTCTTGGCCGAAACCTTCATCGTGCCCAAGCACATTCTGGGGAAAGAAGCCGATCCGAATACAGCCGCGTTCAACCAGGCGCCGGTCGGCACCGGAGCATTCAAATGGGGCCAGCGTGTTGCGGGCGATCATATCGAGCTCGTCGCCAATCCTGAGTACGCCGGCGAAGGTCCCTATGTCGAGCAGCTCATCTTCAAATACATCCCCGACATGACCGTGCTCTACACTCAGTTCAAGAGCGGCGACGTGGACCTTGTCGATCAGTCGTTCATCACCGCCGACCATTATACTGAAGCCCGCGAACTACCAGACCGCGTAGTGACACTGGAGACAGGGGCATCCCTGGAGTCGATCTACCTCAATTTGGGCCGCCCGCAGTTCAAGGACCTGGCAGTGCGCCAGGCGCTCTACGCCGCGTTGGACAGGAAGGCGATTGTCGACACGATCTATTACGGGGTGGGTACCCTCACCGAGACCTTCATGCCGAAGGAGTCCTACTACTATGACCCGAACCTGCCGGTTCAGGAATTCAATCTGGACCGGGCGCGCCAAATCCTTGATGAGGCCGGGTGGGTGCCGGGGCCGGATGGAATCCGGGCCAAGGATGGGGTGCGACTGTCCTTCTCCAACTCGACAACTTCCGGCAACAACCTGCGCGAGCAGACGCAGCAGTTCCTGCAGCAGACGTTTGCCGAGATAGGCGTCGAGATGACCATCTCGAATTTGCCGGCTGCAGTCATGTGGGGCGAGTTCTGGCTGAAATCGCAATTCGACACCGCCATGGTGGGCGTCACCTATCTGATTGCCGCCGACCCCGACGCCACAAACCGGCTCCATACGAAGGCAATCGCCGCTCAAGGCGGACACGGTTCGAACACCGGGCAATATTCCAATCCTGAGGTCGATGCCCTGCTCGAAAAGGGTGCTCGCAGCTTCGATCCGGAAGAACGGCGCGCGATCTATAATCGTGTGCAGGAAGTCGTGCGCCACGATCTGCCCTTCCTGCCGCTGTTCGCGTACACAATCGTCCTCGGGCGCAAGAAGGGGCTGGACGGCTTCGAGCCCAACGCCAACACCCGCACCGCGTCGTGGAATGCCGCGGCCTGGAAGTGGAAGGCCTAGACGCAGTTGCCGCCGCCCAGCCCGATTCCGCCGCGGCGGCGGCAACAGACTAAAATCATCAACCCACAATGGAGGGACTCGAATGCGCGGCTTCCTGCTCAATCGCCTCTTGCAGAGCCTGGTGCTGCTTGTGATCGTTTCGATCATCGGCTTCGGCATTCTGAATCTCCTTCCCGGCGGCCCGCTAGCCCAATTCGGGCTTGATCCCGGAATGACCCAGCAGGATATCGAGCGTCTCAAGGGGCTGCTGGGCCTCGATCGCCCTATATGGATCCAATATCTGGACTGGGCATGGCGGCTGGTGCGGGGCGACTGGGGCCACTCCTTCCGCGACGGAGCGCCGGTCTTGGAGGTCATCGGCAGCCATCTCTTTGCCACGCTGCTGCTGATGGGTTCCTCAACCGTGATTGCAATCTCCATTGGCGCCTGGATCGGAATCCGCGGCGCCACGCGCCGCTACTCGCTGTTCGACTATCTTGCAACTGTCGGCGCCATGGTCGCGTTGTCGGTCCCCACCTTCTGGTTCGGACTCGTCGGCATCTACGTCTTTTCCCTGAAGCTGGGCTGGCTGCCCGCGGGCAATATGTCCGAGATCGGCGATGCCTCGATCCTGGGCTATCTCCACCATCTGATCCTGCCAAGTATCGTGCTGTCGCTGGTCCATGTCGCGATCTGGAGCCGCTACATGCGGACGGCGACTCTCGACGCCATTAGCCAGGATTTCGTCAAGACGGCCCGGGCCAAAGGCTTGAGTGAACGCCGGATTCTGATGAAGCATGTCGTCGGCAACGCACTTTTGCCGATGATTACCTTGGCCGGGATGCAGCTTCCCAGCGTCCTCACTGGCGCACTCGTGACCGAAACCGTCTTTACCTGGCCAGGAATGGGACGGTTGTTCCTCGATAGCCTTGGTTACAGCGACTATCCGGTTGTGATGGGGCTACTGATGTTCTCCGCCATCCTCGTTCTGCTTGGAAACCTGATCGCCGACATTGTCGTCGCTATTGTCGATCCGCGCATTCGCCTGGCTTGAGCGCGCAACTTCCCCGACAGGAGACAGCCGATATGACCGCTCTCACCGCAAATGCAGCTCCAAGCCGATGGAGAAACAACCGTGCGGCACTTCGTTTCATGCGGCATCGCTTGGCGCTGCTTGGGTTGGCGATGATCATCTTCCTGAGCCTTGCTTGCGTCCTCGGCCCCCATCTCCTGCCTTATGACTCACTGTACATCGATCTGCGGGCCCGCTTTGCCCCTCCGCTGACGGACTACCACTTTCTAGGTACCGATCCGCTTGGCCGCGACGTGGCGGCAAGGCTTTTGATGGCGGGACGAATCTCGCTGCTGGTGGGTTTCTTTGCCATGGTTTTGTCGACGCTCATCGGCACGCTGGTCGGCGTAATTGCCGGCTATCGCGGCGGCTGGGTCGGGGCCATGCTGATGCGCACGGTCGATGGTTTCCTGTCATTCCCATCGATCTTTCTGCTGCTGGCGCTGGCTGCCGCACTGAAGCCCAGTCCTGTGATGATCACCGTCATTATCGCCCTCACCAGTTGGATGGAGGTTGCCCGCATAGTCGAAGCGGAAGTCCGCTCGTTACGAGAACGCGAGTTCGTCCTGGCCGGGCGAATGGTGGGATTGAGTGGCACCCACATCATGTTCCGCGAGATACTGCCCAACGCCATGGGGCCGATTATCGTTGCTTCCACCTTGACGGTCGCGCGCGCCATTCTCATGGAAGCCTACATCAGTTTCCTCGGCTACGGGATCCAGCCGCCACTGCCCAGCTGGGGCAACATGCTCAACGGCGCCCAGCAATATCTGGGCAGCGCACCCTGGCTGGCAATCATTCCCGGAGCTGCAATCACGATCGCGGTAACCAGTTTCAACTTCATCGGTGACGGGCTGCGTGATGCGCTCGACGTCCGAGACGACCACATCTGAAGTTTCACCGACCGTAGATCACCCCAGCGAGAAGTCAGCCCCGTGCAAGAGCCTCATATCGCCGACAAGAACACACCCTACTGGTGGGAAGCAGCGCCCGTCATGCCGCTGCCGCGGCAGCCCCTCGCAAAGAAGCTTGACGTGGCAATCGTCGGCGCCGGTTATGCCGGTCTTTCGGCCGGGCTTGTGCTGGTGCGCGAAGGACGCTCGGTCGCAGCTTTTGACGCAATGAATCCGGGCGAGGGTGCTTCCACCCGCAACGGCGGGATTACGAGCGCGAGCATCCGGCCCGACTATGCTACGATCACCCGGCGCTTCGGGGAAGAGAAAGCCATGGCGATCGAGGCCGAGGGAAAGGTCGCACGCGAATTCCTCTACGACTTCATCAAGACCGAAGGGCTCGACTGCGACTTCCGACTGGTTGGCCAATTCAAGGGCGCTTTCGGATATGAACAGTATGAGAAGATGGCGCGCGGCGCCGAGACGCTGGCGAAGAAACTGGGGATCGAGTCCTACGCGGTTCCGCATGCCGAGCAGCGAAGTTATATCGGCACCGACTTCTACCGCGGCGGAACCGTTCGGATGGACATTGGCGGGCTGCACCCCGCAAAATTCCATGCTGAGCTCCTTCGGGTGGCGCTCGCATCCGGGTTGACGGTCCATTCGCATACAGTGGTCAAGTCGATGGAGAGGAACGGTTCGGGGTTCCGCGTCGCGACTTCGGCGGGGACGGTGGACGCACGGCAGGTTCTGGTCTGTACCAACGGCTATACCGACGGCGCTGCTCCCTTCCTGCGCCGCCGCCTGGTTCCGGTCCGCAGCCGGATCATCGTCACCGAGGAACTTGCGCCCGATGTCATGGCGCAACTGATGCCGAAGCTGATGACGGTCACCGAGAACCGGCAACTCGGTTTCTATTATCGTCCCTCGCCCGACGGAAAACGTATCCTGCTGGGGGGCCGTGACAGTTCCCGCTTCGGCGATCCGGCGGCGCCGAAACTTCTCCTTCGCAAGGGCCTGGTGAACCTTTTCCCGGAGTTGGAGAACGTGCGCCTTTCGCATTGCTGGTTCGGCAATGTGGCGATGAACCGAGACATGCTGCCCCGCATCTTCGAGAAGGACGGCGTGGTCTATGCAACTGGCTTCTGCGGTTCGGGCGTGGTCTGGGCGCCATGGATTGGCATGCGTGCGGCCCACAAGTTGATGGGGCATGGCGAGCAGTCGCGCACTGCGTTCGACTTTCGACCGCCTTCGGCCGTCCCGCTCTATCGTGGCAATCCGTGGTTCATGCCGGCGATTATCCAGGGCTATCGGTTGCAGGACCGTCTCGCCTTCTGGCGCGCCAGACGCTAGTCGCCGACATCGGGCGATCCGTGGTTCATGCGGGCACCCCTTTGGCGCGCCCGCCGCTGATACGACTGCAGGATCGCGCGCGGCCACCTTGTTGCCGTGTCGAAAAATCTGTCGGGACTGGGGACTCGGTGCGAAAACTGATCAGCGGTGGGACGCCTTTGCGCGGATCAGCGCGTCGGCCATGTAGAGGTCCTGCAGGGAGATGCCGGAACTGTCGAAGACCGTGATCTCATTGTCGAAGTGGCGTCCGAGCGCACGCCTTTCAACAACGTCGCCGATTGGTGTTACCGCAAGCACGCCGGCGTCGATTTCGTCGCGCACGTGTTGGAACTCGCCGATCTGGACGGACTGGGAAAGCAGATCACAAAACAGACGTGCCTTGCGAAACAATTCGCTCGGCAATTCGCGTTTGCCCGGAGCATCCGACCCGATGCTGACGATATGGGTTCCGGGTCCCACCCAAGCGGCATCGAACAGCGGTTCGCGTGCGGGTGTCGCCGTCACCACGATGTCGGCCGTGCGCACGGCTTCTTCCGGCAAGGCAGCGCGCGCCTTCAGTCCCCTTTCGCCGATCTGATCGACAAAAGCGTCGCGCCGCGGCGAAGGCCGGGCCACGACCAGCACTGTTTCGATTGGGCGGATGCGTGCCAGCGCCATCACTTCGAAGCTCGCCTGGTTGCCGGCCCCGAAGATCGCCAGCACCTTGGCTTGCTTGCGCGCAAGAAGATCGGCCGCAACCGCGTCGGCGGCGGCCGTCCTGTAGGCGTTGACCTTCCCGGCCTCGACTACGGCACCCAGCCGACCTGTATGCTGATCGAGCAGCACGATGCTCGAGTTGTGGCGGGGAAGGCCACGTGCCGGGTTGCCCGACCAGAAGGAGCCAATTTTCACGCCGGTCAGCTCGCCCGACGAACCGGATTTGATTGAGAAGGTATTGGTCACCTCCTGTGTGCGCCCGAGAACAGCCGGAAAGACCCAGCTCTGCCGCGATGCTGCCGCCACGAGAGCCTCGCGCGCCGCCTCGAAAGCAAGTTCATGTGTGACGAGGGCGGCTGACTCCTCTTCGCTGATGTAGATCATCCAAAATTCCTCCTGGGCATCGCCGATCGGGCAACCACGAAGCTGCGATTCAAGGTGCCAGGTATTCCTCGCCCGATTTGCGCGATTTGGCATGCCGAGGAACTGCATAAAACGAATAATACCGCTGATTTGAAGGGGCAAAACAGCAGCGAAATCTGTCCGCCGGGCGCGACCCTAAGATCCGACGTCAATCCGACTCTGGATCAACTGACAGCGTTGCACCTTATGGCCTTTGAGCATGACAGAGATATCGTCAGCGCCCCGATCGAGCTGATGGAATTGGAAACCCGCCATTTGCCGGGCGCACTGAAGCTGTCGCAGGAGATGGCCTGGCCCTACCGTCAGGAGGATTGGGAATTTGCCCTGATGGTCGGCAATGGCCTGGTCCTTGAGCGGGCAGGACAGGTGATTGGCACGGCCATGTCCTGGAATTACGGACAGTCCTATGCCTCGGTCGGGATGATCATAGTTACTGGCTCCGCGCAAGGCGGTGGCAACGGCGCCCGGCTCTTTGATGGATTGCTTGAGGCGACACTCGGTCGCAACCTGCTGCTCAACTCAACCGAAGAGGGGCTGGCGCTCTACAAGCGACGCGGCTTCACTGCCTGGGGCACGGTGCTTCAGCACCAGGGCTCGCTGGCTGTCACCGTGACGCGGAGTACCCGCGACGACGTCCGTCAAGCGACAGCCTCTGACCTAGCGGCGATCCAGGCCTTCGACGAACGGGCCACAGGCATGCCCCGGCTGGCGATGGTGGCTGCGCTCGCCGATGTGGGCAACGCATTGGTCATCGAGCGCAGGGGACGGATTGCAGGCTACGCTGTCGCGAGGAGGTTTGGCCGCGGCTATGTCGTCGGCCCTTGTGCAGCCGAGAGCGACCACGACGCGCGGCTTCTGATCCTGGCCCAGCTTTCGAAGCTTCACAATCAATTCGTTCGCATCGACGTCTATGCCGAGGATGGATTGGGCGACTGGCTTGCGAGCCTTGGCCTGCAGCGGTCCGGCACTGCGACCGCCATGGTCAAAGGACAACGACCCGTCGCCGAGGGGCCAGCCCATATGTATGCGTTGGCAAACCAGTCGTTCACTTAGGAAACGAGATTATGAACAAGGTGGCCGCAAACCTGGCAGTGAGCGAGACGGCTAGGACGATCGACGCCTTGGTCACGCCGGCGCTGCTTCTCGACCGTGGGCGGCTCGGACGCAACATTCAGCGCTTGGCTGAGCGCGCCAGGAAGCTTGGCGTGGTGCTGCGCCCGCATATGAAGACGGCCAAGAGCATCGATGTCGCCCGATACCCGCTTCACCGCGAACCCGGACCGATCACGGTCTCGACCATCGCCGAGGCGGAGTATTTCGCGGGCCATGGCTTTCGAGACATGACCTATGCGGTCGGCATCTCGCCGGCCTCGGCCAAGCGGGCCATGGAGCTTTGTCGCCGCACCGGCGCTGGTGTGAAGCTGTTGCTCGATTCGGTCGAGCAGGCCGATGCCCTAGCCAGCGTCCGCGAAGCCACCGGTATGACCCCATCTGTTTTCATCGAACTGGACTGCGATGACCATCGCGGTGGCTTGAGGCCGGACGACCCGAAGTTGCTCGACGTGGCCGGCAGTGTCGTCGCGGCCAGTGCCAAACTCGTCGGCGTTCTCGCCCATGCAGGCGAATCCTATGGCTTGAACACGCCCGATGCGCTGGTCAAGGCAGGCGAGAACGAGCGTTCAGCCACGGTGCGCGCCGCTGAAATCCTGCGCGCCCATGGCCATGCCTGCCCGATCGTCAGCGTCGGCTCGACGCCGACAGCGCATTTCGCCAGCAATCTTGAGGGGGTCACGGAGCTGCGCGCCGGGGTCTACATGTTCTTCGACCTGGTCCAGCACGGCGTTGGGGTGTGCGAACTCGACGACATCGCGATTTCCGTATTGGCCACGGTGATCGGGTCCAAGCCGGAAAAGGGATGGGTGCTGGTTGACGCCGGATGGATGGCGCTTTCGCGCGACCGGGGAACCGCAAACCAGCAGATCGACCAGGGTTACGGCCTGGTCTGCGACGAAAAGGGGCGGGTGCTTGAAGATGTGATCGTGGCCCAGGCCAGCCAGGAACACGGTATCCTCGCCATTCGTGCCGGTTCTGGAAAGTCCATGCCCGAGCTGCCGCTCGGGACTCGGGTCCGGATTCTGCCCAACCATGCGTGTGCGATGGCCGCCCAGCATGATTTCTACAGCGTCGTCAACGGGGCCAGCCCCAAGATTGAAGCACGTTGGGAGCGGATGCGCGGCTGGTAGGCGCGCGACTAGGCTCGGATGTCGCCCCACTCAAATCAACACCGGTGGTCAAGAAAATGAAGCTTACCTCTTACTGGCTGGATACGTCTCAGCCGTTCAATGAAGGGTCGTCCAAACCGCTCGAAGGCCACTACGACGTGGCGATTGTGGGCGGCGGCTTGACCGGCTCCTCCGCCGCGCTGGCCCTTGCCAAAAAGGGCGCCCGGGTTGCCCTGTTGGAGGCCGAAACGATCGGCAATGCCGCGTCCGGCCGCAATGGCGGCATGTGCAACAACGGCTTTGCCCAGAACTATGCAATCATGGCTGGCAAGCACGGCAAGCCTGCCGCAAATGCGCTGTACAAGGCGTTCGACGCCGGCGTCGATATGGTCGCGCGGTTGGTGCAGGAAGAGAAGATCGACTGCAGCTTCTCCCGCGTCGGCAAGCTCAAGCTTGCCGCCAAGCCCGAGCACTACGACATGCTGGCGCGCAGCCAGGAACTACTGGCTGCCAATGTCGATCCCGACACCAGGATGATCGCGCGCGAGGACCTGCAAACCGAAGTCGGCACCAACCGCTACCATGGCGGGCTGCTCTTTCCCAAGAGCGCGGCCATGCATGTCGGCCGGTTCGTCAGGGGCCTCGCGACCGCCGCTGCCCGGGGTGGCGCAGAGGTCCATGAACGCTCGCCTGTCATTGCGATGCGCAAGGTTTCAGGCGGGCATGAGGTAACGACGCCAAAGGGCAAGATCGTCGCGCGGCAGGTCCTGTTGGCAAGCGGCATTTCCCAGGTTGGCCCGCTCGGCTGGATCCGCCGGCGCATGATCCCGGTCGGCGCATTTCTGATCGTGACCGAACCGCTGTCGCCTTCGCAACTCGAGCGCCTCATGCCGACCCGTCGCAATGTCGTCGACACGCGCAATCTCGTTGTCTACTGGCGGCTCACGCCGGACAATCGCCTTCTGTTCGGCGGGAGGGCGCGCTTTGCCGTGTCCAACCCTCAATCCGACGAAAAAAGCGGCCGGATACTCAAGGCGGCGATGGTCGAGGTCTTTCCGGAACTGGCCGGCACCCGCATCGACTACTGCTGGGGCGGCATGGTCGATATGACCCGCGATCGCCTGCCGCGCGCCGGAGTGCGCGATGGCATCTATTACTCGATGGGCTACAGCGGACACGGGACCCAGATGTCGACGTTGATGGGCACCATCATGGCCGACGTCATGGACGGGCGCCCCGAGCTCAATCCCTGGAAGGATTTCGACTGGCCAGCGATCCCCGGTTATTTCGGGCGCCCCTGGTTCCTGCCGATTCTCGGCGCCTATTACCGCATGAAGGATCTTGTAGGGTGATGACGCCTCTAGAACACCTGGCCCGCAACGGCCACCTGGACAAGTTCTTCATCGACGGTCAATGGGTTGAGCCGAGCGGCACCGCGACGGGCGTCGTCGTCAATCCCGCCACAGAAGAGGTTGTGAGCCAGTTTCCGCTTGGAAATGGCAAGGACGTTGACGCGGCCGTTGCAGCGGCCCGGCGGGCATTCGCCACCTGGAGTCGGACCACGCCAGAAGACCGCGCGGGTCTGCTCGATCGCCTGCACGCGCTGCTCGAGGCGCGCGGCGAACTGCTGGCTCAATGCCTGAGCCTCGAAATGGGCGCGGCGATCGGCTATGCGCGCAGCGCCCAGGTGCCGCTGGCGATCACGCATGTTAAGGTCGCTCGCGATGTGCTGACAGACTTTCGCTTCGTCACGCAACGGGGGCAAACCGCCGTCACCCACGAACCGATCGGTGTCTGCGCCCTGATCACGCCGTGGAACTGGCCGCTTTACCAGATCACCGCCAAGGTTTCGCCGGCGCTCGCTGCAGGCTGCACGATCGTGCTGAAGCCGAGTGAGCTTTCTCCCTTGGACGCCCTGCTATTCACCGAGGCAATCGAGGAAGCCGGCTTCCCTGCCGGGGTTTTCAACCTCCTGCAAGGTGATGGTCCAGGCGTGGGTATGGGTCTCGCCTCCCATGCGGATGTCGACATGATCTCCATTACCGGGTCCACCCGCGCGGGCATTGCGGTGGCCCAGGCGGCAGCGACGACTGTCAAGCGTGTCGCGCAGGAGCTGGGCGGCAAGTCGCCGAACGTGATCCTGCCGGACGCAGATCTCGATCGCGCCGTTTCTCTGGGCGTAGCCGCCGCCTTCCGCAATCTCGGCCAGTCATGCAGTGCCCCGACGCGCATGATCGTGCCACGCCCGCGGCTCTCCGAGATCGAGGCAATCGCCAAAAGGGCCGCAGCCCAGATTGTCATTGGCGATCCTCTTTGCGAAGCCACTACTCATGGTGCAATCGCAAACCGTGCCCAATTCGACCGCATCCAAACCATGATCGGCGTCGGCATTTCTGAGGGCGCCAGGCTCCTCACCGGCGGACCGGGCCGTGCGCACGATCTGAGCGTCGGGTTCTATGTGAGGCCGACCATCTTTTCCGACGTGCGCACGACCATGCGCATTGCCCAGGACGAGGTCTTCGGGCCAGTTCTCTGCATCATCCCCTACGACACAGTCGAGGAGGCCGTCACCATCGCCAATGATACGGTCTACGGTCTGGGGGCTCATGTGCAGGGCCAGGATGTGGACGCCGTCAGGGACGTGGCCTCGCGGATCCGCTCCGGTCAGGTGCATCTCAACTACCCGGCCTGGGATCCGCACGCCCCGTTTGGCGGTTTCAAGCAGTCTGGAAACGGACGCGAATATGGGATCGAGGGCATGTTGGAGTATCTCGAGGTAAAATCCATCCTCGGCTATTTCTAGGCGACATCTTCGCCCAGCGCAGGGGGCGCCCGTGGGCCGAGCCGAGCTCCTGGACCGGGCTCGCGTACGTACCTGGCAATTTGACATGGCTCTGCAGCGCGCTAGCCATCTGCTGAGAAACCGGTCGAGGCCGCTAGCCAGGCTTGGTCGATCCCGAATGCCGTCGAAATTAGAGATGTCTGGCCGTAGCGGTTCAGCCGATCGAGTGTGTACGTTTTCGTACATCGATTTGGAACACAACCACGGATAGAGTACCATCACTATGGGCAGCTATGGGGAGGGTTGGATGAGTAAGGTGCAGAGGGTCAGTCCGGTAGTAGAGCAGGCAATCGCCGCAGTCCTCAATAGGGAGGATCGTGGTGACACTATCTCGGTCACAGCGACATTAAACGCAGCACGGCAAGCCGCCCCTTATCTGGTCGCATCCGACGAAGAGCTGACCGAGGCGATCGTCGAGGCAGCAACTGCCCTGGGCCTGTCCGTGGCTTTCGACGGTCGGAAATAGCCGTCGGCTCACAGGGTGGCTAAGAGTCGGAAAGTTGGTGTCGTGCTTAGGAGCCCTCCTATTAGGAGGTAACTATCACCCGCAACACTTTCTTGCTCGGTCCCTGGTCACGCATGCTGCGAACCCACGCGATGACGCGTGCGTGCTCGTCCGCCATAGCCGCGTCGAACCTGCTGTCGCCGCTGAAAGCCACGGTGCATTTGCGCAGAGCTCGTCCTCCCGGAATCATTGCTGAGGTACTGGGCAGTGTTGGCCATCCCGGCTCCGATCAAGAGCCCTGCGCGCCAGCCAGCCCACCAAGGTTGCCGCGATCGCCCACGATGTCGTAGAGGCTACGGTCGGCGGTCAAAAAAATTGGCGGAGAAGCATATTTGCCAGAGCACCTGAAACTCGTCTCGACTGCCAAGTCGCATGGCGGTGCCCAGCACGTTTACTCTCATCTCTCGACGAGCTGCTCGTGCGAAATGACGTTTGCCATTTTCGTGCCTCCGCAGGCGCGGGAAAGGCGTTGCCCCGTGGTGTGGTACCTCTCCGGACTCACCTGCACGCATGCGAATGTAATGGAAAAAGGAGAATACAGACGTATTGCCGCCGAACTTGGCTTCATCGTCGTTTGTCCCGACACCAGCCCGCGTGGTGCCGACATTCCAGATGAAAAGGACAATTGGCAGTTCGGCACCGGCGCCGGTTTCTACCTCGACGCCACGCAAGAGCCGTATGCCAAGAACTATCGCATGTATTCCTATATCGTCGAGGAACTGCCAGCCGTAATCGGGCGCGAATTTCCCGCCGATATGGCGCGCCAGTCGATCTTCGGCCATTCGATGGGCGGGCATGGCGCGCTGACGATCGCACTGAAAAATCCCGCGCGTTTCAGAAGTTGCTCGGCCTTTGCGCCGATCGTGCAACCAAGCACAGCCGGCTGGTCGAAGCCGGCTTTCAAAAAATATCTCGGCCTGGATGAGGCCTCGTGGCGGCGCTACGATGCCACTTCGCTCATCGAGGACGGATACCGTTTCCCGGAATTCCTGGTCGATCAGGGGACGTCAGACGGTTTCCTCAAGGAGGGCCTCAGGCCTTGGCTGCTCGAAGACGCGTGCTCCAAAGCAGGCATTCCGTTGAAATTGCGGATGCAGGATGACTACGATCACTCCTATTTTTTCATTTCGACATTCATGCAGGACCATATGACGTGGCATGCCGAACGGCTTTCACGAGGCTAAGTCCGTAGGAATAGGTCGGCAGTCAGGCCGGCTCGGTGACGACGCCGATACGCCGGTAGACGAACAGTTCGTCCTTCGAAGGAACCGTCGCAGCGCGCTGGGCTTCGTCGATCAGCATTGCCATGCGCGCATGGATCGGCGATTTCGCGCAAGCCGGGTCCGTCACGGCGGCGTCGCCGGCGATTGCCATCGCCTGGCAGCGGCAGCCGCCCCAGTCGATCTCGCGCCGCTCACAGTTGCGGCAGGGCTCCTGCATCCAGTCCGTGCCTCGAAAGGCATTAAATGCCGGGGAATCGGTCCAGATCGCGGCCAGGCTGCGAGGTCCAAAACGCTCGAAGCTGAGCGACGGGATGGTCTGGGCGGCATGGCATGGCAGTACGGTGCCGTCTGGCGTCACCATGAAGGCGTCGCGCGCCCAGCCGCCCATGCATGGCTTGGGATAGATGGCGAAATAATCCGGCGTGACGAAATCGATGTTCATGATGCCGGTGAGCCGTTCGCGCGCCTCTGCGACGATCTCCGCCTGCCGATCGACGGCAGCACGCTCGGGCATCAGTTGATCGCGATTGGTCAGCGCCCAGCCGGCGTACTGCACGTTGGCTATCTCGAGACGCTCCGCATCCAGCGAAAGGGCCAGATCGATGAATTCCGGTACCTCCTCGATATTGTGGCGATGGATCGGCGCGTTGATGGTAAGCGGCAAGCCGGCCGCGCGGGCGCGGCGTGCCGTTTCCAGCTTCTTTTCGTGGCTGCCCCTGTGATTGCCGATGCGCTCGGTGGTCGCCGGCCGTGCGCCTTGAAAGCTCAGTTGCAGATGGTCGAGCCCGGCTTCGGCAAATGCCTCGATACGGCCATCCGCAATGCCGACGCCGGCGGTGATCAGGTTGGTGTAGACGCCACGCGCCGAAAGCCCGGCGATCAATTGCTCAAGATCGCGACGCAGCGTCGGTTCACCGCCAGACAGATGCACCTGGAGAACGCCAAGATCGGCCGCCTGCGAGAACAAGTCGAGCCAGCTCTGCGTGTCGAGTTCGCGATTGGCCTTCAGCAATTCGAGCGGGTTGGAGCAATAGGGGCATTGCAGCGGGCAGCGATGCGTCAGTTCCGCCAGCATGCCGATCGGGGGGAGAGGGGGCTCGCTCATAGCTTCACCAGCAGCTTGTCCGACCATTCCTGCAGGAAGGCAATGACATCGGCCGCCACAGCCTCCTGTTCCGCATCATAATCTGCGGCAAGGCCGGCAACGATGTGGCCGACCGTGGACCGCCCATCGCAGCGGCGCAATATGTCGAGGCTGATGTCGTTTGGCCAGAACACCTTTTCAGGCGAAAGCACGGCGAACCCCTGGCGCACGGGGTCATACTGTATGCGCACGTGCTTCGGCAGCGATGGAACCGACTGCGGCGACACCATGGCTCTTTCGCGCAGTGCCATCATGGGCCCTCCGGACGGAAGGCGCCGGGCGGGATATTGCCCGGCTCGCCATAGGCGTGTTGAAGCGCGTCGAGCATGGCCCAGAGTATATCGCATTTGAACACGAGTGCATCGATCGCCCGCTGCTGGCGTTCCGCCGTGTCGGCATGTTCGAGCACATAGGCAAGAGCGAAGTCGGCGTCGCGTGAGGCCTGTTCGGGCCGTCGGCTGAAATAGGCCAGCGTATCCTCGGTGATGTAATCGTATCTGGCCAGCATCGCGGGTACCCGCTCGCCGATGATGAGCGGCGAGAACATCTCGGTCAGCGACGACGCGACCGCCTCCAGCAGGGTCCGGTTCGTGCAAAAGGAGAGGTAAGCGCCAACCGCAAAACGTGTCGCCGGCAGGGCCAGCCTCTCGCTCTTCACCGCGTCGGCATCCAGACCGAGCGAGGTCGCCAGGTGCAACCAGCGCGCAATACCGCCGCTCCAGCCGTCCTCGCCGTCATGATCCTCGATGCGTTTGCGCCAGGCGGCGCGAAACGCCGGATCCTCGGCGTGCGCGAGGATCATGGCATCCTTGCGCGGAATGACAGCCTGATAGCAATAGCGGTTCAGCGCCCAGGCCTGCATCTCGGTCCTCGACAACGCACCGCTGGTCATCCTGTGATGGAAAGGATGGCGGTTGTGATAGCGCTGGGCACCGACCTGCCGCAGCACGGCTTCGAGCTCTCTGGAGGACAGGCCGTTGCTGGCTGCGTGGTGGAAATCACTCAAAGTTCCATCTCCATCCCGTCGCGGGCCACTTCCCAGCCAGCCGCTGCGACTGCTGCATGCTCGGGAGAATTCTCGTCCAGAACAGGATTGGTGTTGTTGATGTGGACGAAGACACGACGGCCGATCCTCACATCGGCCAAGCCGGCGATCGATCCTGCGTCTCCCGACATTGCCAGATGCCCCATGCGCGCACCCGTCTTTTCGCCAACGCCGGCAGCAATCATCTCGTCGTCGGTGAAGACGGTGCCGTCGAACAGAAGGCATGCGGCATCGGCTAGACGCGTGCGCAGGGTCGCATCAATGCGGGCGCAGCCGGGGATGTAGAAGACGGAGCCGCGACTGCCGGCACCGGCGATACGGACGCCGATCGTGTCGCCGGCGTCAGAGCTGAAATTCGCATCCGGCTGACCTCTTTCTTCGAGATAGAGCGCTATCTTCCCGGGCACGGGAAAGCTCTCGACAGCCACGCCGGTGTCGTGGCCGTCTGCGTCGCAGATCGCCAATTCTTGCGCCGGTGGCAAGATGCGTCGCGGCACGAGCGCCGGATCGAGGACATTGAAAATCGAATTCGCCTCCAGCGTCGCCAGAACCTGTGTCGTTGCATAGATAGCGAAAGGCTGCCGCTCACGCAGGCTGAGCAGGCCGGCGATATGATCGACATCGGCATTGGTCAGTAGCACCGCGCGAATGGGCGTCGAGCGCAGCGGCGCATCGTGCGCGGGCTGCAATTCAGGCGTTGCCGCGATCTGCTGGCGAATGTCGGGTGACGCGTTGAACAGAACCCAGCCGAGCCCATCCGCCGACGCGGCGACACTTGATTGGGTTCGTGAATGCACGCCAGCCATCCCGGTGCGAGTCGCACGGCTCAGACGATAATTGCAGTTCCACTGCGGAAAGCCACCGCCGGCCGCCGATCCGATGATTCTCAAGCGCATGAAAACGCCCGCCCCGCGGCTTCTCTGACCAGCAGCCAATTTGCAGCCGCAAAAAACGTCCCGCTCGCTTTGCGTGCCTCAAGATCTTTCACGAAAAACCCATGCGGCAAGGGGATGCGTGCCCCTGTTGCCAGGGACACGCACCTCTGCGGCCTACTTCTTGGGAGTAATCTCAGCAGGCAGATACCGCGAAATTTCAAAGCCCGCAGCAACCTGACACATCGTCGGTTTTGTCCAGCTCTTCTTCATAACATTTCTCCTCTTCTACCAGCCCGAAGGGGCCGATCCGGTGGTTAGCCAACCATTGCAGGGCACCGAAGCAATGGCTCGTCCATCACGTCTCAAATGGACAAATGAAACACAAGGTTTTGAAAGGCCGAAAAACAAAACGATCGAAAATAGCTGTAGCCTTCTCTTAAATTTTTCATCGCGCAGGTTTGTCCTCCTCCTCACCCATCCCGACTATTGCGTAATCGGATTATCGTGCTCGTCGATCAGCGGCACATTATAACCCAGCAGGAGCTTGGTGATCTCCGCCTGGTTCTCCCTGATCACCCGGTTGAGCGTCCGCTTCCATTCCTGGTCGGACGGACGTACGCCCATGGTGATGCGGTAGGACATGCGCGAGCCTTTCTTTTCCTTCAGCAGCGGAACAATGGTGATATCGGCTCCGAGTTCCCTGGCATAGTAACCTGCCATCGGCCCCCACAGGACCGCCGCGTCAATCTTGCCGGCCAGCATGTCCTTGATCATGACCTCCCCCATGGAAGGAGTGACGCGCGTATCCACCGCGAGTGGATAGATCTTGGCGGTCCGCAGAAGCTTGTTGGCGGCCATGTTGGCGGTTGGCGGCGTGCTTTCGACGACGCCGATTCTCTTGCCGGAAAGTTTCGGGTCTTCGATCGTCTCGATGCCTTCCATGCCGTTGCCTTTGGGGTATACGAGCACATAGGCGGAGCGATAGTAGGCATTGGTGTTCTGCACCAGTTCGTCGCCTTGGGCGTAGCCCATGATGATGTCGCATCGGTTGGCCCCCAGCGTGTTGCGCACAAAGCCGACGACAGTGGGAAACCATGTGTAGGCGACTGATTTCCGCCCCGTCTTCTTGGCAACCAGTTCAGCCAGCTTGTTTTCGAAGCCTTGGCCGTTCTTGTCGGTAAAGGGCATGTTCGAAGGATCGGCGCAGACGCGCAGAATGTCGGGGTCCACCAGTTCGCCCGCAGCGCCAAGCCCGGCATTTTGCGCCAGAACGTTCGACGCCAGCAAGGCGAGCGCGCCGAGGATCGGCAGAACGACGCGCAGCTTCGATGCAGTACTGGTCATATCATCCACCCATGCAGGATGCTTCGGCATCCTTGGCTGCCTGAGCCTTGTTTTCGTGCTTGGGCGGCCTGCCGCGGGGTGCCGCGCCATCAGCGCGCGCGCGCAGATAGACGTAGAGATCGTCCAGGTAACAATAGACGTTCTTGTTGTCGCCAAAGGCAGGCATGACGTTTTCCTTGCCGCCGCCGACATTCTTGCGGCCCTCGGCGACGATCGAGAGGAACGTGGCGTAGTCCATGGTTTTCAGACTATTGACCAGGGCAGGCGCATAGCTCGAACCTGTTGCGTCCTGCCCGTGACAGACATGGCAATCGGAGTGATACCGGCGGTACCCGCTGAAGGTGTACCAATCGACGGTTCCGTTTTCGATCTTGTAGGTCGGATTTCCGTCCGCATCTAGATATTTGCCTCCTTCTTGCTTCACCGCCTTGGCTTTTTCCATACTGTCTTCGGCCCGTGCCAGAGTTGAGCTGGCCACAGGCAGCAGGACCAGGGCGAGAGCGGAAACTGCAATGCGAACGATCATTCAGACTCTTCCTTCATCTGCCAGGGACACTGGCTGCCGTCGTGCAGCGGCATTGATCGGTGCCTGGGTGCGCGGCGCAATCGAGAGCCCGGTTCCCGGTTTCGGGTGACGCGGGCTCTCGTTTCGAACCTAGTCGTAAGGCTCTTCCCGGTTATCAGTCCGGAAGGCCGAAGACGGTGAGCTGGCCGCCCAGCGTCGTATAGTCGGCAAGTGCCGCGTAGCCGCCGACGGCACCCAGGCCGGCGGTTCCAACCACTGCGGCCTGGTCGCCCTGCTCACGGCCCTGATCAACGGCGCCATGCCAGGCAGCGGCGTTGTCGGGCGAAAGCAGGCCACCTGCCAGACCGATACCGGCCCATCCACCCACGCCGGACAGAACGGCGATGTACTGCTTGCCGTCATGCTCGTAGGTCGTGATGTTGCCGATGATGCCGGACGGGGTCTTGAACTTGTAGAGTTCCTTGCCGTCCTTATCGACCGCCTTGATGTAGCCTTCGAGGGTACCATAGAAGACGACGTCGCCATCTGTCGCCAATGCGCCCGACCACACCGAGAACTGCTCGGGCTTCGACCAGACGATCTCACCCTTGGCTGCATCCCAGGCAATGAAGTTGCCCATGTTGCCGTCACCGCCGGGCGCCGCATACATCGACACGGTGGCGCCCACATAGGGCTGACCGGCGGTGTAGCTCACTTTGTAAGGCTCATAGTCCATGCAGACATGGTTGGTCGGCACGTAGAACAACCCGGTCTTCGGCGAGTAGGCGGCCGGCTGCTGGTCCTTGGTACCAAGCGCGGCTGGGCAGATACCGGTCGAGTTGGTGTCTTCGCCGTTCTGCTGGGTCGAATACTTGGCGACGACCTGCGGGCGGCCGTACTGGTCGCTCTTGGGATCCATGTTGACTTCCGTCGCCCAGTTCACTGCCGGATCGTATTTTTTGGCGACGAGAAGTTCGCCGGTGGCGCGATCCATTGTGTAGGCAAAGCCGTTGCGGTCGAAATGCACCAGCACGTCGTGCTTGGCGCCGTTGACCTCCATGCCATCGACGAGAATCATCTCGTTGATGCCGTCATAGTCCCACTCGTCATGCGGGGTCATTTGGTAGAGCCATTTGGCAACACCGGTATCGGCGTCGCGAGCCATGATTGTCATGGACCAGCGATTGTCGCCTGGGCGCTGGACCGGGTTCCACGTCGAGGGATTGCCGGTGCCGTAATAGACCAGGTTCAGCTTGGGATCATAGGAATACCATCCCCATGTCGTGCCGCCGCCCGTCTTCCACTGTTCGCCTTCCCAGGTGTTGGTGCCGGAATCCTTTCCGACGGGCTTGCCGAGATGGGTCGTCTTCTCGGGGTCGAGAAGGGTGTCTGCATCAGGACCTTCCGAATAGGCTTTCCAGGCAAGCTTGCCGTCTTTCAGATTGTAGGCGGCCAGCCAGCCGCGAACACCGAATTCAGCACCGGAGACGCCCACGAGCACCTTGTCCTTGATGACTACGGGGGCTGACGTGCCGGATTCGCCCTTTCCGCCGTCGGTCTGGTCGCCGTTCTTGACAGACCATACGACCTTGCCGGTCTTGGCATCGAGCGCGACGACGGTGGTGTCGGCCTGGTTGAGAATGATCTTGCCGTCGCCATAGGCGACACCGCGATTGACCGTGTCGCAGCACATGATCGGAATGACGTTCGAGTCCTGCTTGGGCTCGTATTTCCACAGGATCTTGCCGTCGTTCTTGAGGTCGAGAGCATAGACGTTGTTTGGGAAAGGCGTGTGGACATACATCACATCGCCGATGATCAGCGGGCCGCCTTCGTGACCGCGCAGCACGCCGGTGGAAAAGCTCCATTTGACCTGCAGGTTCTTTACATTGTCCGCAGTGATCTGGTTGAGTTTGGAATAGCGGGTGTTGGCGTAGTCACCCGTCTGCATCGCCCAGTTCTTCGCATCTGATGCGAGCTTTGCAAGGTCTTCATTGGCCGAAGCCGTATAGGCAGCGCCTAGCGACAAAAAAGCCGCGGTCGTCAGTATGTAGGTAGTTTTCGCAAGTACACGCATCCGACATCCTCCCGAGGTTCACAGTGACGAATCGACCGTCAAGCCCACAAGGGGCCTGCCCAAGCGATTCATGTGGGGAAGTAATTTCCGGCAGCTGTCACGACCTACCCCGACAAGCAGAGGGCACGTTATTGCCCGCCCCACTTGGCCTTCGAAAGACTGCCACCGCTCCCTGACAATGGCGCTCTTGAAGCCGGAAACAGGGGAAAAGCTATGTCATCGCTAAAGGCCAAGCAAGGAAAAACCCTGAGGTGATATTGCGGTGCAATATCTATTATGGTGCGTCGCAGTATAAAGACACAAACAAGAGAAGTATCCTGCGCGGAACTATTGAGAGAATGGCTGGCAGCGACGACATATATAATATCCATATCGTTGTTGTATTGTTGATGTAATTCGTTTTGGAATTTATTTCCATGTAATTTACAAGATCGCTTCGAGGTAAGTATGCGTGCGTCTGGTTGGTTGCCGATAGTGGGCGAGGCATGAAATGACCGCTGGAAGCGGGGTGCGCAGCGGGCCGTGAATCCAACTTTTGCCGGTCGACAGGGCATTCCTCCTTTGGTCCTATAAGCAGGCCATGGGAGCTTGACTGGCTTTGCGGTACGTCACCAATTGGGGCGATAATCCTGTCCGGATACATCGTGTCCAGGCCAACTGGAGGTTCCCTCATGATCAGATCTGTTGGGTCTTTTATCCTACCGCTGGTCTTTTCGGCGACACTGGCCTTTGCGAACCCGGCCAGCGCCGCGGGAGACTACCCGACGGCAACGATTGCCGATTACGTGCTCGGCTGCATGCAAACAAATGGCCAGACACGTCAGGCGCTTGAAAGCTGTTCCTGCTCGATCGATGTTATCGCCTCGATCCTTCCCTACGATCACTATGAGAGGGCGGAGACCTTCAAAAGCATGTCGCTGACGACAGGGGAGGCGGCAGGGTTGTTTCGCGAAAGCGCGCCAGCGAAGGCGGCGCGCACGGAACTGAAACGCGCGCAGGCTGAAGCCGACGTACGTTGCTTTTAGTCAGGCGGAACAGGCACGCGTGGCGGTGCCTCACAGTCTCGCCGTTTCTATTGGCCATTGGCTGCGAAATAACTTGCAATCCGCATTCGAGCCGTAAAGCGATCAGGTCACGCCCGGAAGGTTTTGGTGGAACGACAGCAAAAGGTCGCTCTCACAACCGGCTTTGAGGCGAGGATGGCGGCTGCCCCCACAGCCGCCAAGCGCAGTGTCGCGCGCCGCGAAATCATCATGGCGTCTCCCCTTTCAGGGCCGTCGACGAACCAGGAATGCCTATCAAATCGCTCGTTCCTTGCTCGGAAAGGCACATTTCCAGCGCACGACCCTGAGCCTCGGATTTTCCTGCGACCATTTTGCGATCTCGGCGGGCGCCAGGAACATGCATTGGAACAGAGAGCCGCGGCTCTCGAAATAGAGATGCTCATCTCGGCAATTGCCCGGATTGGCGCTAAGGCACACCGTTAATATGAGATCGACCATGTCCATTTGGCACTTATCGTCGCCTGCGCGGCGAACTCTCCAGAGTTCGTGCTTTGGAGTTGCGCGGATTCCTGAAGGTGCCCAAACAGCAAACCGGTTGGAGTGAGGCTACGCGTTCGGCCAATAGGCGTCAATGATGTGGACCGCCTGTCGCTACACCCTTCGCGCAGTCGGGAAACGAAGCAGGACCTTTGTACGATTGACTTCCTTCATCGGCAGTCTAGCTTTTCGAGGCGTGTAGGTGCTGCCGGTCCCGGGGGAAAGGACGAATAGTTCGCTCTCCCGCACAAAAACGGATGCCGGCGGTCTAGGCATCGACACGCGTAAATTATCCAGGGCACTCACACGATCAATGAGGAAATGCCATGCGCGCAGTCGCATTTTTCGCCGCCGTGTCCGTCGCTACCTTTGTCACCACCCAGTCCCAGGCACAGGATGCGGCGGCGGGTGAGAAGGTGTTTGCCAAATGCAAGGTCTGCCACGTCGCAGACAAGGACCAGAACAAGGTCGGTCCGTCGTTGAACGGCGTCATCGGCCGAACGGCCGGGACGCATCCGGGGTTCAGCTATTCCAAGGCCATGACCGAGGCCGGCAAGTCGGGTGTCAAATGGGACGAAGCCACGCTGACGAACTATCTTCGCGATCCCAAGGCGATGGTCAAAGGAACGAAGATGGCGTTTCCCGGCCTCAAGAAGGACGAGGACATCGCCAATGTCATTGCCTATCTGAAGCAATTCTCCAAATAACGCGGTACCGCCGGCCATTTGGAGTGCGCCCGGCCGGCGTTGGCTTGGGCTTTGCGCTTGGGGGTCACGCAGCGTCTTGCAGCGTCTGCATCGCGGACGGCAGATCGAACAGGCTGTCGCAAACGAGGTCGGCGCCAAGCTCTTCAACGGGAATTTGGCTGTATCCGCCACGCAGCAGAACGACTGCCATGCTGGCCGCGCGGGCGGCGGCCACGTCGGCGCTGCTATCTCCGACCATCAGCGTATCACGAGGTTCGACCTGAAGCTGGTCGAGCGCCAGCAATAGCGCGTCTGGCGCGGGCTTCAAGTATGTCACCGCGTCTCCGCCGACGATCGCGCCGAGATAGTCCGTCAGCCCAAAATGCAGCAGGATTTCGCGTGCCGCCAACTGCGGCTTGTTGGTTACCACGCCCATGGCTATTCCGCTCAAATGCAAGTGCGTGAGAACCTCCCTGACGCCAGGCATCAGCCTTGTGCGGCCGGTCAGATGCCTGCGATAGATCGGCGCCATGACGCGGTTGGCCTCATCGAGCGCGCTGCCGAGGAGCGGCGTGCCTGAAGCCGCGAAAGCTCGCTCGACCAGTTTCCTGATGCCGCCGCCGATCATGGACTTGACCTGATCCAGGCGCAGCGGCGGCAGATCGCGGTCGGCCAGCAATTCGTTGACGGCGGCCGCTATGTCAGGCGCCGAATCGACCAGCGTGCCGTCGAGATCGAACAGGATCGCCTTGGGCGAGCGAAACGGCCTGCCTGCGCCGACGTTCATGCAGCATCCTTCCACTTGATCGAACAGCCGATCGAAGCGATCTGGTCCAGCGGTCCGTCGCCGGTTCGGGCAACCTGCTTCATCGCCTCGAACAGATCGCGCCTGAGCCCAGGCGGTCCAACGTCGCGTCGCGACGCGTCAAGCCGGCCGCGATATTGCAGCGTCAACTCGTTGTTGAGCCCGAAGAAATCCGGAGTGCAAACGGCTCCGTAGGCACGCGCCACCGTCTGGTGCTCGTCGTGGAGGTAAGGGAAAGTGAAGCCGTTCGTCCCGGCGAAGAGCTTCATGTTGTTGAAGGAATCCTCCGGATAGGCGTCGGCATCGTTGGAGTTTATCGCGACGAAGCCAATGCCCTCGGCCTTGAGATCGTTGGCGTCGCGGACGATGCGTGGAATCGCCGCCTTCACATAGGGGCAGTGGTTGCAGATAAAGGCCACCACCAGCCCGTTCGGACCGGCGTCGCTGAAGATCGAATGCGATTTGCCGTCGACACCGGGCAAAACGGCATCGATGGCTTGCCAGCCGAAATCACAGACAGGTGGGATCGCCCCCATGTTGCCCTCCGATGAAATGGTTTTACGCGGCTTTCCGGATCGCCCCGTCGGCCGCCTGCCTGATGGCGTCGATATTGGCACGATAGGCAGCCTCGGTGCCACCCTTGAAGATGGCCGAGCCGGCGACCAGCACATTGGCGCCGGCAGCGGTGACCAGCGGAGCGGTCTCGGGGGTGACGCCGCCGTCGATCTCGATGTCGATCGGGCGGTTGCCGATCAGCGCCTTGACCCGCCTGACCTTGTCGACGACAGCCGAAATGAAGGCTTGGCCGCCGAAGCCCGGATTGACCGTCATCAGAAGCACAAGATCGAGCCGGTCAAGCACATATTCGATCACGCTTTCCGGTGTTGACGGGTTCAGCGACACGCCGGCCTTCTTGCCGAGATTCCTGATTGCCTGCAGCGAACGGTCGAGATGCGGCCCGGCCTCGGCATGCACCGTAATGATGTCGCACCCGGCATCGGCGAAGGCGCCGAGATAGGCGTCGGCCGGAGCGATCATCAGGTGGCAGTCGAAGACCTTGTCCGTTCGATTACGGATCGCCTTGACCACCGGCGGACCGAAGGTGATGTTGGGCACGAAATGGCCATCCATCACGTCGAGATGGATCCAGTCGGCACCCGCCCGGACGACCGCGTCAACCTCGTCGCCGAGCCGCGAGAAGTCCGCGGAAAGCACCGAGGGCGCGATGATTGTCTTGGTACCCATGGTCGTCGGCTCCCATTCTGTCGTCCGTTTCCAGTCGCTGCACACCAACCGCCGTCATCTTGTCAGCGCGCCTTCGTCTCCGGTTCGCCTTCGAGCTTACCTTCCGCGAATACGCGGCTGCCGCGAATATCGGATTCCTCGATGGTGATAAGATCGGTTTTCGTCAACGCCCGGTCGCGCGATGCGAAAAGCCGGCTGGCCTGGCGAAGCCGCGCCCGGTCGAGGCCATTGCGGACCGATCGAGCGTTGGAGAAATGCGGCAGCCGCATGCGGATCGGGAGATACTCTTCGAGCGCCTTGGCTGCCGCTTCGCTGAGACGGTAATTCTGTTCCGCCAGCATGATCTCGGCGATCGATTTGAGTTCGCTGACACCGTAGTCGGGAAAATCGAGGTGATGGGCAATGCGCGAGCGCATACCGGGATTGCTGTCGAAGAAGCGGTCCATCTTGTCCTTGTAGCCGGCGAGAATCACAACCAGATCGTCACGGTTGTTTTCCATGCACTGCAGCAAGATTTCGATCGATTCCTGACCGTAGTCGCGTTCGTTCTCGGGCTTGTAGAGATAGTAGGCCTCGTCGATGAAAAGCACCCCGCCCATGGCGCGCTTGATCACTTCGCGGGTTTTGGGCGCGGTGTGGCCCACATATTGGCCGACGAGATCGTCGCGCGTCACCGCGACCATGTGCCCTTCGCGGACATAGCCGAGACGATGCAGGATTTCTGCCATTCTGAGCGCCACGGTGGTCTTTCCGGTACCGGGATTCCCCGTAAAGTTCATGTGCAGCGTCGGAGCGCCCGAGGTCAGCCCGAACTTGCGGCGAAGCCGGTCGACCAGTAGGAGCGCGGCGATCTCGCGGATGCGGGTCTTGATGGGTTTCAGGCCAACGAGTTCGCGGTCGAGCTTATCCATCACCTCGTCGATGTTGGACGCTTCGAACTCGGCCTGCAGATCGACCGTTTCGCCCTGCGCGGCAGCGCCCTTTGCTATCGCGTCCAGCATGGTTTCGCCTAGCTCCGCTCGCCTTCGGGCCTGTCGGTCGCATAAGGCACGATCGAATAACCCTGGCTGCGGCCGTCGCGCTCCTGGCGCAGCAGCCGGAAGCCGGGTTCATTGGGTGGCCGGTTGACGATGAATGACATGCGCGGCGCTTCCCAGCCCTTGGTCGAATCGAAGGCGGTGACCCGGACATACATGTTGGGCATGGCTTTCCGGCAATTGTTGACTTCAAGCAGGATGCCCGCCGGGTCCCTCAGGTCGAACATCGGGTTGCCGTACATTTCCCAATAGGTGTTTCGCGGATGCGGATCGTCCGTGTATTCGACGCTGACCGCCCAGTGGTTTTTCAACGCGTATTTGATCTGCGCCGAAATCTGCTCATCGGTCAGGCCGGGCAGGAACGAAAACTGTCCCTGCGTGACCTTGTTTCCCGGATTGGTCATCATGGCGACGGTTCCTTTCGTCTAGAAGCTCGGCGTTGCGGTTGGCACAAAGTCGGCCGTGTCGGTCGATTCGTAGTTGAAGGTGACGTCCTTCCACGTCTCCAGGGCCGCCTTGAGCGGCGTGCACCATCTGGCCGCCTGTTCGAGGATCTTGGTCCCTTCGCGCAGATAGTCGCGGCCCTCGTTGCGGGCGAGGATCATCGCCTCCAGCGCGACGCGATTGGCCGTCGCCCCGGCCTGGATGCCGTCCGGATGGCCGATCGTGCCGCCGCCGAACTGCAGGATGACATCCTCGCCGAGATAATGGATCAACTGGTGCATCTGGCCGGCATGGATGCCGCCCGAGGCGACGGGCATCACCTTGTTGAGCGAGGCCCAGTCCTGATCGAAGAACAGCCCGGTTTCGAGGTTCTGCGGCGTGCGCTCCTCGCGCAGCGTGTCATAAAACCCCTTGATCATCAGCGGGTCGCCTTCCAGCTTGCCGACCACCGTGCCGGCATGGATGTGATCGACGCCGGCCATGCGCATCCATTTGCAGATGACACGAAAATTCATGCCGTGGTTCTTCTGGCGCGAATAGGTCGAGTTGCCGGCCCGGTGCAGGTGCAGGATCATGTCGTTGCGGCGTGCCCACTTGGCCATCGACTGGATCGCCGTATAGCCAATGACGAGGTCGATCATGACGATGCAGGAGCCAAGCTGTTTTGCGAATTCGGCGCGCTCGTACATCTCCTCCATCGTGCCGGCGGTGACGTTGAGATAATGGCCCTTGACTTCGCCGGTGGCGGCTGACGCCTTGTTCACTGCCTCCATGCAGTAGAGGAAGCGGTCGCGCCAGTGCATGAAGGGCTGCGAGTTGATGTTCTCGTCGTCCTTGACGAAGTCAAGGCCACCCTTCAGCGCCTCGTAGACGACGCGGCCGTAGTTGCGGCCTGACAGGCCAAGCTTCGGCTTCGTCGTCGCGCCGAGCAACGGCCGGCCGAACTTGTCGAGCCGCTCGCGTTCCACCACGATGCCGGTCGCCGGGCCCTGGAATGTCTTGAGGTAAGCCACCGGAATGCGCATGTCCTCGAGCCGCAGGGCCTTGACTGCCTTGAAGCCGAACACGTTGCCGACGATCGATGCAGTCAGGTTGGCGATTGAGCCTGGCTCGAAAAGGTCGAGGTCGTAGGCGATATAGGCGAAGTACTGCTGCTCGATTCTGGTGCCTGGACCTGTGTTCGGCACCGGCTCGGATTTGAACGCCTTGGCGCGGTAGAGCTCGCAGGCGGTCAGCCTGTCGGTCCACACCACGGTCCATGTCGCGGTAGAGGATTCGCCGGCGACGGCGGCGGCCGCCTCCTCGTGGTCGACGCCCGGCTGCGGCGTGATCCGAAACATGGCGATCAGGTCGGTCTCCTTGGGTCGGTAGTCCGGCTCCCAGTAGCCCATCTTCTTGTAGGGGATGACGCCCGACCTGTAGCGTTCGCTGCCTTCCTTGAGCGTGCCTGCTGACGGCATCTCGATCTTGTTCATGACAGGTCTCCTGTTTGCCGCTCAGGCGGCTTTCGCGGTTGCGATATGCGGGTCGAGCTTTCCTGCGGCGTAACGTTTCGCCATCTCATCCATGGCGATCACCCTGATCTTCGACGCGTGGCCTGCGGTGCCGAAGCGTTCGAAGCGATCGCGGCAAAGGTCGCGCAGCGCGTCCATGGCGGGTTTCAGGAATTTACGCGGATCGAATTCGCGCGGGTCCTGCGTCGCGACGCGGCGGAACTGCCCGGCCATGGCCATTCGGCAATCGGTGTCGATGTTGACCTTGCGCACGCCGTAGCGGATGCCGCGCTCGATTTCCTCGACCGGGACGCCAAAGGTCTGGGGCATCTCGCCGCCATAGTTGTTGATGATGTCCTGCAGTTCCTGCGGCACGGAGGAAGACCCGTGCATGACCAGATGCGTGTTGGGCAGCTTTTCGTGGATCGCCTCGATCACCTGCATGGCCAGGATGCCGCCGTCAGGCTTGCGGCTGAATTTATAGGCACCGTGTGAGGTACCGCAGGCAATCGCCAGCGCGTCGACCCCGGTGGCGGTCACGAAGTCGACTGCCTGATCGGGATCGGTCAAAAGCTGGTCATGGAAAAGCGCACCTTCGGCGCCGTGTCCGTCCTCGGCCTCGCCCTGGCCGGTTTCCAGCGAGCCGAGCACGCCGAGCTCGCCTTCGACCGAAGCGCCGACCCAATGCGCCATGCGTGCGACACGTTCGGTGATGGCGACGTTGTAGTCGTAGCTCGCCGGCGTCTTGGCGTCCGCCATCAATGACCCGTCCATCATCACCGAGGTGAAGCCGTGGCGGATCGCCGACAGGCAGGTGGCTTCGTTGTTGCCGTGATCCTGATGGATGCAGAGCGGAATGGCCGGATGGATTTCGGTCAACGCCTCCATCATCTTGGCCAGCATGATGTCGTTGGCATAGGAGCGGGCGCCGCGCGAGGCCTGGATGATGACCGGCGCGTCGCAGGCCCTGGCCGCCTCCATGATGGCGAGGCCCTGTTCCATGTTGTTGATGTTGAATGCCGGCACCCCGTAGCCATGCTCGGCGGCATGGTCGAGAAGCTGGCGAAGGGTGATGCGGGCCATGGTCGTCCTCCTAGATGATGAGCTTCAGCGCCGCTGCCGCGACGGCTTCGGGCGTGATGTCGAAATGCCGGTAGAGATCCTGGGCAGGGGCGCTGGCGCCGAAACCAGCCATGCCGACGAAAGCGCCCGTGTCGCCGATCCAGCGGTCCCAGCCGAGCCGTGCTGCGGCTTCGATGGCGATGCGCGGCGCCAGGCCGAGGACGGCCTTGCGGTAGTCCGCATCCTGTTCCTCAAACAGCTCCCAGCACGGCATCGAGACGACCGCAGCGGCGACGCCGTGCTCGGTCTCCAGCCGTTCGGCGGCGGCAATAGCGATCTCGACCTCCGAGCCGGTGGCGATCAGCGTCACGGCGCGGTGCCGGGCTGGCTCGCGCAGGATGTAGGCGCCACGACTCGACCGGTTCTCGTCGCCGTGCCCTTGGCGCAGCATCGGCAGGTTCTGGCGCGAGAGCACCAGCACGCTTGGCCGGTCCTCGCTTCTCAGTGCCAGTTCCCAGCATTCCGCCGTTTCGATGATGTCGGCCGGACGGAAGACGTTGAGGTTTGGCGTCGCCCGCAACATCGCCAGGTGCTCGACCGGCTGGTGGGTCGGGCCGTCCTCGCCCAGACCGATGGAATCATGCGTCATCACATAGATGACGCGCTGGCCCATCAGCGCCGAGAGCCGCATCGCGCCGCGCGCATAGTCGGCAAAGCACAGGAACGTACCGCCATAAGGCAAGAAGCCGCCATGCAGTGCGATGCCGTTCATGGCTGCGGCCATGCCGTGCTCGCGGATTCCATAGTGGATGTAACGGCCGGCGTAGTCGCCCGGCGTGATGCGATCCATGCCCTTGGTGATCGTCAGGTTCGAATGCGTCAGATCGGCGGAGCCGCCGACGGTCAGTACGGTTGCGGCGTTGATTGCGCCGAGCGCCATTTCCGAGGCTTTTCGCGTCGCAACCTTGGTCGCCTTTTCGACATGCTCCTTGCGGAAAACACCGAGCGCTTCGAAGACCGCGTCGGGCAGGGCGCCGGCGACCGCGCTCTCGAAGGCCTCACGCTGCGGCGAAGCGGCAAGCCGCTGCTCCCAGGCGCGCCGCACCGCTTGACCGCGGCTGGCGATCTCGCGCCAGGCGAAACGGATGTCGTCCGGCACCTCGAACGGCGCGTAGGCCCAGCCGATGTTCCGGCGCGTCGCGGCGATCTCCGCATCGCCCAGCGGCGCGCCATGCGTCTTTTCCGAACCGCCCAGATTGGGCGCTCCCTTGCCGATCACCGTGCGGCAGGCGATCAGGGACGGCTGGTCCGATTGCTGCGCCGCTTCGATTGCCGCCGCAACGGTTTCGGTATCGTGGCCGTTCACCGACTGGACATGCCATCCAGCGGCTTTGAACCGTGCCGGCTGGTCCATCGATGTCGACAGCGAAGTCGGACCGTCGATCGAGATCGCATTGTCGTCCCAGAAGACGATCAGCCGGGAGAGCTTCAGGTGACCCGCAAGATCGATCGCCTCGTGGCTGATGCCTTCCTGCAGGCAGCCGTCGCCGGCGATCACGTAGGTGAAATGGTCGACGAGATCGGCGCCGTGCCGGGCAGCAAGCATGCGCTCCGCCAGCGCCATGCCGACCGCGGTCGAAATGCCTTGTCCAAGCGGACCGGTCGTCGTCTCGATGCCGAGCGCATGGCCATATTCCGGATGTCCGGCGGTGCGGCTGCCCAGCTGGCGAAACCGCTGCAATTCTTCGATCGGCATGTCTTCAAAGCCGAGCAGGTAATGCAGCGCATACTGCAGCATCGAACCGTGCCCGGCCGACAGCACGAAGCGATCGCGATCGGGCCAGTTGGGCGCCGACGGATCGATGTTGATGAAGCGGCTGAACAGCACCGTCGCGACATCGGCCATGCCCATCGGCATGCCCGGATGACCGGAATTGGCCTTTTGGACGCTGTCCATCGCTAGTGCGCGAATGGCGTTGGCCATGTCCCGTTCCGAGACGGCGGCGACGGGCTTCAGTGCTGCTGCCTGGCTGTTCATGGCGTCCTCCTCACGACACACGGTTCTTGCGTTCGATCAATTGCAGGATGAGCGGCGTCAGGATCAGCTGCATGGCAAGATCGAGCTTGTTGCCGGGCACCACTATGGAATTCGGCCGCGACATGAACGAGTCGTGGATCATCGAAAGCAGGTAGGGGAAATCGATGCCGCGGGGATTGGCGAAGCGGATGACTAGCATCGATTCGTCGGGTGTCGGAATCCAGCGCGCGATGAATGGATTGGACGTGTCGACGATCGGCACGCGCTGGAAGTTGATGGCGGTCTGCGAAAACTGCGGGACGATGTAGCGGACATAGTCCGGCATGCGGCGCAGGATTACGTCCATCACCGCCTCTGTGGAATAGCCGCGCGTTGCGCGGTCGCGGTGGATCTTCTGGATCCATTCCAGATTTATGACCGGCACCACGCCGATCCTAAGGTCAGCGTGCCTGGCCAGGTTGATTTTGTCGGTGACGACGCAGCCATGCAGGCCCTCGTAGAAGAGCAGGTCGCTCGGCGGGAATTCGCGCCATTCGGTGAAATGTCCCGGCGGCGTGCCGTACTGCTTCTCCTCATCCTCGTCATGGATGTAGGTGCGGGTCTTTCCGGTTCCCCGCCGGCCATATTCCTCGAATACCTCTTCGAGGATTGCCAACTCATTGGCCTCGGCATGGAAGTGGGTGAAGTTCGGATTGCCCGCCTTTTCCTCCTCAGCCACTTTCGCCTTCATCGTGGCGCGGTCGTAGCGATGGAAAGCATCGCCTTCGATGAAGGCGGCCCCGATGTTCTCGCGCCGGAAGATCAGTTCGAAGATGCGCTTGACAGAGGTGGTGCCTGCGCCCGACGACCCGGTGATGGTAATGATGGGGTGCTTTGCCGACATGGTGTTCAGGCCCTGAAAAGGCCGCGGCGGCTGAACAGCGGCGCGCGTTCGCCGATGGCGCTCGGTTCGGTGTGGTAGCGGGTGACGCGCGCGACTTCGCGCGCCGATCCGAAAACCATGGGCACGCGCTGGTGCAGGTTCTCTGGTTGGATTTCGAGGATGCGGGTGATCGTATCGGTGGCGGCACCGCCCGCCTGTTCGACGAGATAGGCGATCGGGTTTGCCTCATAGACGAGGCGCAGTCGCCCCTGGCGGTAAGTCTTGCGCTTGTCGCCCGGATACAGGAATACGCCGCCGCGCATCAATATGCGGTAGCAGTCCGCGACCAGGGAGGCGATCCAGCGCATGTTGAAGTCCTTCTCGCGTGGGCCTTCGGTGCCTTCAAGGCAGTCGTCGATGTAGAGCCGCACCGCCTCGTCCCAATGCCGGTAGTTGGCGGCATTGATGGCGAACTCCTGGGTTCGCTGCGGGATGATCCGGCTCTCGTAGGCCTGGACGAAGGTGCCGAGCCGGGTCGAGAGAACGAAGACATGGGTGCCGCTGCCGAGCGACAGAACCAGCGCCAACTGCGGCCCGTAGATGAAGAAACCGGCGCCCAGCTGGTTCACGCCTGCCTGCAAAAACGAGGCGGCCGGATTCCTATCCGGCGCACCAATTGCAGGGAGGAGCGAGAAGACCGTTCCGATCGACACGTTGGTGTCGATGTTGGATGAGCCGTCGAGCGGGTCGATGGCGATGGCAAGAGGCGCTTGCCTGTCGAGCAGCACCGGCTGCTCCAGTTCCTCGGAAGCGTAGAGCGCGACCGGAGCGTGGCGCATGGCGTCGAGGAAGATGTCATCGGCAAAGACATCGAGATCCTTCTGGATGTCGCCGTCAGCATTGGCGCCGCGGGTTCCGGCAAAGGCCGTGCCGAGCACCCCTTGATTGATGGTGTTGCGGATCGTGGTGGCCGCCTGCGTCAGCTGACGGACGGTCGCTACGACCGCGGAGCGCGGTTCGTCCGGCTCGCCAAGATAGGAGTTCAGAAAAGCGTCGAGCGTTGCCGCTGGCATCGTAACCTCCCGATCCAGCCGCCTCTCCTCGGGTCGGCCGGATTGGGAAAAGAGAACAAACGACGCCCGATAAGTAAAATTCAATAACTTTACTCAGGCAGTAAAAAAATTTTAGTATGCCATATGAGAAACCTCACGCTTAAGCAATTCAAGACCGTTCAGGCAATCATCAGCCACGGAAAAATCGTCAGCGCGGCCAAGGCGTTAGGCCTGTCTCCTCCAGCGGTGACGATCCAGTTGCGGCAGGTGGAGGAGGAGTTCCAACTGGCCTTGTTCGACCGGACGTCGGATGGCATGCGTCCCACTGCCGCAGGTCTGGCCTTCGTCGAGACGGCACAGGCCATCGAGGAGCGGCTTCGTCTGCTCGAAGACAAGATGGATGCGATCAAGGGCGTGCGCGCCGGCAGCTTGCGGCTCGGCGTCGTTTCCACGGCCAAATATTTCGCGCCGCGGCTGATGGCCGCCTTCATGAAGGAACATCCCGATATCGACATGCACCTTGCCATCGGCAACCGCGCCGAGACGATTGACAATCTGAAGAACCACGACATCGATATCGCGCTGATGGGACGCCCGGCCAAGGAAGTCCCGGTGCGTGCTTCGGTCTTCGGCGATCACCCGCTGGTCATCATCGCACCACCCGACCACCCGCTGGCGTCGGCACGCGACATTTCCAAGGAGCGGATCGCCGAGGAGCATTTCCTCATTCGCGAGCCCGGCTCCGGAACGCGCATCTCACTGGAAATATTCCTGAGCGACGTGCCCGGCCGCATCGACGATCTCGGCGTCGAGATGGACTCTAACGAGACCATCAAGCAGGCGGTGATGGCCGGGCTCGGCATCGCGTTCATCTCTGCCCACACCATCGCTGCCGAAACCGAAGCCGGCCGGCTGGTTATCCTCGACGTTGTCGGCATGCCGATCCGCCGGCAATGGTTTTCGGTGATGCGCAGCGATCACGCGATTTCGCCGGCGATGGCGACCTTCCACGATTTTCTGATGCGCAAGGGCGCGATGTACCTGCCCCTGTTCGGCAAGCTCTATCCGCACGAGGAACCGAACACTGGAGGTCGCGCGAGTTAGGGCGCGGGGTGCAGGCAAAACGCTTGCCCCCAAACTTATTAGATGGCGTGATCGAGGCACCGTGTGGCGAGCCGCGCGGACGCGAGAGCCAACGGCCAGTAGCACGCAGGTTGCGGCTACACGTCGGCTCAGCGCATTGTCGCGTCGGCTCGCAGACGCCTGTTCGTCTCGGTCGAGACCGTCACCTGCTCGCCGGACCTTGAGAACGCGTAGAGCGAGCCCTGGTGACCCGGCATGGAAAAGGCCACGGAGTCGTCGTCGGCGAGACCCATTACGACGCGCAGCGGATCGCCCCCGGTCTTCGGCGCGAAGGTGGCGGTGACCTCCAAGAGGTCGCCGTCGACCGGGACGTAGTAGACCACCATGTCAAGGTGTCCCTCGTGCAGGCTGCCGCCCTCGATCGGGCGTCCGATGGTGGCCTCCTCGGCAAAAGCCGGGGTCGCGAGAAACAGCGCGGCCAGGAGCGATGCGCTCAGGTTTTTGCGGATCATCTCATATCTCCTTTTTTAGATTGCATTCGACCTCTATACGATTTATAGATTACGAATGCAATCCAAAAAGGAAGCTAACGATGCGCGTAAGTCGTACCCAGGCCGCGGAAAACCGCGAAACCGTTATCAATGTGGCAAGCCGCCTTTTTCGGGAGCGCGGTTTTGACGGCATTGGCCTTAAGGATCTGATGAAGGGTGCCGGGCTGACCCAAGGCGCTTTTTACAAGCAGTTCGCGTCAAAGGAGGACCTGGCGGCGCAGGCGTCCAAACGGGCGATGGAGAGCGCCACCCACCGATGGTCGGCCGCGATTACGGCAAAACCCGAGGATCCGCTTGGCGCGGTGATCGCGTTCTACCTCAGCATGGACCATCGCGAAGAAAGGATGGACGGCTGCCCGATCGTGGCGCTCGGTTCGGATGCCGCCAGACAGGGCGTGGACGTGAGAGCGTCGTTCGAAGCCGGGATCAGGGAATATCTTGAGATGTTTGGTAGTTGGGTTGGCGAGGCCGACGGCGAGCGGCCCGGCGACAAGGCCATGGCCATTCTCTCGACAATGGTCGGTGCGGTGCTCCTTTCGCGCGTCGTCAACGACCCCGACCTCGCGCAGGCATTTCTGGATGCGGCGACAGAACAGGTTCGCGAAGCAGCCGGTGCTTGAACGGCGTGCGCAGCGCTGGCGGCGCACCCAAATTGATAGGAAAATAGATGCGACGGATTGTTGTCACAGGCATGGGAGCGGTCACGCCCCTTGCTGCCGATGTCGAAGCGTCCTGGTCGCGCCTCCTGGCCGGTCGCTCGGGTATCCGCAGGCTTCCGGACGATGTGGTGGGAGACCTCCCGGCGAAGATCGGAGGGGTGGTTCCCTCCCTGGAAGAAGACCCCGAAGCCGGCTTTGATCCGAATACCGTCCTGGCTGCGAAGGACCAGCGCAAGGTAGACCGGTTCATCATCTTCGGGCTCGCGGCTGCCGAAGAGGCACTCGCCCAAGCAAGATGGACGCCCGTCTTGGAAGCGGATCGCTTGCGCACGGCCATTATCATCGCGTCCGGCATCGGCGGGTTCCCTGCCATAACCGAGGCGGTGCGCACGGTGGACCTGCGCGGCGTCCGCCGCCTCTCGCCGTTTACGGTGCCGTCCTTCCTGGTAAACCTCGCGGCGGGCCACATCTCGATCCGCCATGGCTTCAAAGGCCCGCTCGGTGCACCGGTGACGGCGTGCGCGGCCGGCATCCAGGCGATCGGCGATGCGGCTCGTCTCATCCGGGCAAACGAGGCCGATATCGCCGTGTGCGGTGGAACGGAAGCATGCATGAATATCGTCAGTCTCGGTGGGTTTGCTGCCGCACGCTCTCTTTCAACCGGCTTCAATTGGGCGCCGGCTCAAGCCTCCAGACCGTTCGACAAGTCGCGGGACGGCTTCGTCATGGGCGAAGGAGCCGGCATGCTGGTCATCGAGGAATTGAGCCACGCGCTGGCGCGCGGCGCAAGACCGCTGGCCGAGCTTGTCGGCTACGGCACGACGGCTGATGCTCATCACGTCACCTCCGGTCCCGAGGACGGCGACGGTGCGCGCCGGGCCATGGAGATCGCAATCGCCCAAGCAGGGATTTCGCCCCGCGAGGTTCGTCATCTCAATGCCCATGCGACCTCCACGCCGGTGGGCGACCTGGGTGAGATCGAAGCGATCAAGAGCGTGTTCGGGCGCGATTTCGCGATAGCTGTCAGTGCTACGAAATCGGCGACCGGACACCTGCTCGGAGCCGCTGGCGGGCTCGGAGCTATCTTCGCAATCCTGGCGCTCAGGGATCAGATGGCACCGCCGACCCTCAATCTGAGCGCTCCCGATCCGGCCGGCGACGGGATCGACTTCGTCGCAAACCAGGCCCGGCCGATGGCGATGGACTACGCAATCTCCAATGGCTTCGGCTTCGGAGGCGTTAATGCCAGCGCGCTGTTCCGGCGCTGGACGGATGATCTGGCCGGCGCGAGCACCGGAGGCGCTCATGATTGACGCCTTTCGCTCCGACCTTTCGCGCTTCTCCCCCGCAATGCAAACACGAAGAGAGATGTGATCTTCATGAACAGGACCAATCTAGGCGTCGCCCTGGTGACCGGGACATCCAGCGGCATCGGGCACACAACGGCCAAAGCCCTGCAGAACGCGGGCTTTCGCGTGTTCGGAACCAGCCGTCGCGCGGTCGTCGACCGATCCGATGGCGTTACCATGCTGGCCTGTGACGTGACCGATGACACGTCCGTGGCGAAACTTGTCCAGGACGTGCTGGCCGAGACCGGGCGCATCGACCTGCTTGTCAATAATGCCGGTGTTGGCCTGCTTGGTGGCGCGGAGGAGTCCTCGGTGGCCCAGGCCAAGTCGCTGTTTGACGTGAACGTCTTTGGCGTTATGCGAGTAACCAAAGCGGTGTTGCCGACAATGCGCCGCCAAGGCAAGGGCAGAATCGTCAATTTGAGCTCGGTGCAGGGGTTCATTCCAGCTCCCTATTTCGCGCTTTATTCGTCGACCAAGCATGCCGTTGAGGGCTACTCCGAATCGCTCGACCACGAACTGCGTCCTTTCGGAATTCGCGTCGTGTTGGTGGAGCCCGCGTATACCCGCACCTCATTTGAAGAAAATCTCGCCAGGCCGGATCAGTTGCTTGATATCTATGACTCTGCGCGCGCCGGCATGAATGCAGCTGTGCGCAAAGCGATGGAAAAAGGCGATGCGCCGGAAGTGGTGGCCAGGACCGTTTTGGCGGCTGCGACCGATCCCGCTCCGAAGAGGCGCTATGCGGCTGGAACAATGGCGCGCCAGGTCAGTTTCCTGCGCCGTTTCGTCCCCGCATCCGCATTCGACAACAGCCTGCGAAAGCAACTCGGGCTGCCGGTTTGATGACCTCGACGAAATCCCGTGAAGCTCGGAATCATCGACGTTGGACCATCGTCACCACATTGGCGCGGCGCAACCTGACGCGATTGCTCTGGAGAACGCCCTGCGGTCGTTGGCGTTAGATTAGCGGTATGTTATGTTGCGGCGCGAAAGAGCGGGGGCCACGTCCTTTCACACCCGTAAGCGATCTGTATGTGCGACCTCTGCAGACGGGTCGGTATCACGGAAACCTCCCGGCATGGAGTTCGGGATTCGATGGGGACAAGGGGCAATGCTTTACACGCTCGTTATGATGGTCTGCCTGACGGCTGTGCCGCAGACCTGTGAACAACGCGAACAGATGGTGGACGGCCTGGCGATGAATCCCGGGACCGCGTTCATGCAGGCGCAGCCGCTGGTCGCTCAGTGGATCGAGACGCATCCCGGTTATTTCGTGCAGCGCTGGCGCGTGCTGCCCGGCCGGGGTTCGTGATATCCGCCGCGACGATCGAATGGGGTTCTATTTCTTCGCGCCGAGCGCTTCCGAGACGACCTTGGACAATTGATAAAGCCGCTGCTCGATTATCGTCGGCACTTCACAGACGTAAGTCAGTGATTGGACGCGTTCATTGAAAATTCGCGTTGCGAATTTCAGCTCTTCGGTTCGCCGATCGATCTCTTCGGGATCTGCATCCGGCTTGGCCCGCAACGCATCGACATCGGACCCTTCCTTGCGCAACGCGGCGGCCATTTCGAGCTGCTTGTGGGCGTAGCGGGAAATGCCCGAAATCACCTGCGAGCGCTCGGCGTCCAGGTGATCGAACATGCCTTGCACCAGCATCGCCATTTTGGGTGCAAGCTGTTCTGCCGGCAAGGAAGCCGCGAAATCCCTGATCTTCTTTTGAGCTTCCGCAATCGGCATCCGGCGAGCTGCCACTTCCTCGATCAGGGCGGAGATGGTGGGGTCCTTCGACCAGTCCTTCGCCGCTGAAGGAAGGTCCCGTCCGTTCCAGATCTGGCCGAGCGAGAGTTGCGGCACCTTGCGCTGCATGCAGGGCCAGTCCGGATCGGGGTTCGCCGCCATGGCGTTGATGCCCGGCGCGAGCATGGCAACCAGAGCCAGGCCGCGAACAAGGCTCATTCGTGCCATCAGGTATTTCCTCCCGTGTCCTGTTTGCGGGTCATCAGGCCGCGCGAAGGGTCGTAGGCGATGATGGCGGCGGCAAGGAACAGCAGCGTGCAGCTGGCAACGACGGCTAGCGACAGCCACTCAACCTGGCCGTAGAAGGCGAAGCGGATCAGTTCGACGGCGTAAGTAAAAGGATTGGCGAGGCAGATCTTGTAGAGCAGGGGGCTAGCCTCCTGGATACGCCACAAGGGATAGAGTGCCGGAGAAGCGAAATAGCCGGGAAAGATGACGAAGTTCATGATGCCAGCGAAGTTTTCGAGCTGCTTGATCATCGAGGACAAAAGCATGCCGAGCGCGCACAGCATCATGCCTGACAGGAACAGCGCAGGCAGTACGGTGAGATAGCCAAGCGGCGGCGCCTTGACGCCCCAGAACCAGGCAACGATAAGGAACGCGTAAACCTGCGCGATCGACACGGCGACACCGGCGAGCATCTTCGAGATCAGTAGAAACCAACGCGGGAAGGGGCTGACCAGCAGGGTGCGCATGTTGCCCATTTCGCGGTCATAGACCATCGACAGCGAAGACTGCATGCCCGAAAACAGCAGAATCATGCCGCACAGGCCCGGCGTGATGTAGACCTCGTAGAGCACGTAGGTCTTGTAGGGCGGGATGATCGATACGCCGAGCACCTGCCGGAATCCGGCGGCAAAGATGAACAGCCAGACGAGCGGCCGAACCAGCGAGGAAATGAAGCGCTCGCGCTGATGCAGGAAGCGCAGGCACTCCCGCACGACGATCCCTTTGAGGCAAATGAGGTAGTGACGGAGCCCAAATTGTTCGAAACTCACCGGCGTGAGGGTCGCGACTTTTGCGGGCATTGCGGGAGCGCTCACGGCGACATCTCCGCGATGCCGCTTGTTTCGATGCGGTTGAGCTTGGAAAAGGCGTCGCGGATCGAACTGGCACCGCTCGTCGCAACGACGTCGGCCACCTTACCCTTGGCCACCAGGTCGCCCTGCCGCAGCACGACGACATGGTCGCCGTCGTCGACCTCATCGATCAGATGCGTCGCCCACAGCACGCCGATGCCCTCGGTTTCGACGAGCTTGCGGATGGTGCCCAGAATGCCCGCACGCGACTGGATGTCGAGACCGACCGTCGCCTCGTCGAGCAGCAGCAGGGAAGGGCGGTGGAGCAGCGCCCGCGCGATCTCGATGCGCCGCATTTGGCCGCCGGAAAGACTGCGTGCCTTGTCATGCTGACGGCCCTGCATGTTGACTGTATCCAGCAGCGCGGCAATGCGCTGCCGGGCATGGTGTCCGCCGATGCCATGCAATGAGGCGTGGTAGGAGAGGTTCTGGTGGACGCTGAGGTCGAGGTCGAGCGTGCGTGCCTGGAACACGATGCCGACACGCCTGAGCGCTTCGCCCGAAGCGCGGCTGACGTCATGGCCGAAGATGCGGATCGATCCGCGGCGGGTGCCGTAAAGATGGCTGATCAGTGAAAACAAAGTTGTCTTGCCGGCGCCGTTGAGGCCGAGCAGAACGGTGAAAGTTCCCGGCGCGATCGAGAATGAGACATCGTTGAGCGCCCGCTTCGGACCATAGGAATGGCTGACGCCGGCAACATCGAGCGCCGCCACCTCGTCTCCAGCTCCGCTTGTCCTCACATGCTGCATGCCGCTGGCTCCTTCGGGGCGCGCTGGTTATCTAGTGCACGTGCAACATCCCCGCGGCAAATATTCATCACGTCGGCCTCCCTGATCATTGCTGCGGTCTAGTGGGGCGATATGGCCACGCCCCAAGGCTGCTGGCCCACCGTAACCGATTGAACCGGCTCGTCCGTCGCCGTGTCGATGAAGGTGATGTCATTGGAATTGCCGTTGGTGGTGATCAGCGTCTTCTGATCGGGGGTGAAGTCGAGATGCCAGACGCGCTGGCCGACCAGGATGTATTTTTCCACCTCGTAGGTTTCGGTATTGATGACGGCGACATGATTCGCCGGGCCGAGCGCGACATAGGCTTTCTTGCCGTCGGCGCTGATCGCGATGCCTACCGGCTGGATGGTTTCGGGCCGCAGTCCCGCAATCGCGAACTGGATCTTCTTCACCACCTCGCGCTTGAGACTATCGATGACGCTGACGGTGCCGCCGATTTCGGCGCTGACCCAGATCTGTGATCCGTCGGGCTTGAATTGCGCAAAGCGCGGACGCGTGTCGACCAGGACATTGTCGGTCACCTCATGGCTGTCGGTGTCGATAAAATGCGCCATGCTGGTGGTTTCGGAGGTGTTGACCATGGTTTTGCCATCGGGACTGATAGCCATGCCTTCAGGCTCCACCCCAACGGGAATCTCGGTCATGACCTGCTTGCTCTCGATGTTGATCGCGGTGACGAGATTGTCGTCCTCGTTGGCGACGTAGAGCGTGGTCCCGTCGGGCGAAAGCACGAACAGTTCGGGATCCGGGCCGGATGGCAGCGTGCCCACAATTTGCAGCGTCTCGCTATCGATGATTTCGATCGTATCGTCATCGCTGGCGCACAAATAGATGAACTTGCCGTCATGCGAGATGGTGATACCGCGCGGCCTCTGGCCGACTTCGACGGTCTTCACCACTTGCATCGTCGCCGTGTCGACGACCGTTATCGTATTGTCTTTCTCGTTGGAGACATAAACGGTGTAAGCCCACGCCGGATTGGCCATGACGCCGGTTGCGAGAATGGCGAGTGCGCAAGCTCGTCTCTGCACGAAGATTCCTCCCGACTGGTTCTACTTAAGTACGCATTTCGTTTCCGGCTGATCGATACCGAGCGTATCGAGCTCGGAGATTTGGTGGAGATAACCCTCCTGTGGCGATGTCGAGATGACGGATTTGGTGTCGCCGAGCAGGATTGGCTGGCGAAGCTGATGGTTCCACTTGCGGAAGGTCAGCTTCTGTCCCTTGAAGGCGGCGACCGAGAAATCGTCCGAGCGGATGTAGTCGCCGATCTTCTTCGGATCGTCGCCATTGGTCCGCGTGCTGGCTTCGCCCACCACCCGCACCGCCGTCCAGGCCGACATGTCCTTGGACAGCATTCGCCGACCGGTCGTCCTCAGGAAACGGCTCTGCATCTGGATGCCGCCCCATTGCTCGCTCGCGGGATGCCAGGACGACGCGACAAGGCCCGCCGTGCCGGCGACCAGCCGCGGTGTCCAGGTGCGGTAGGGCACATAAGTTCCGAACACCTCGCTCTCATCGGCGACAAGCACCACGTCATGCTCCGGCAGATCCTGCGTGAACACGGAAATCTGCTGCTGTATCTGCGTGGCGCCGGTGTCGGTGCGGCGCGCCGTGCCGGTGTCTTTGAACTCCTTCTCGGCGACGATCTGACCGCCGAAGCGGGCCGCCGCGCGGCGCAACGCGTCCGCGTAGAGATGATCCTGCTCATGCGAACCGTAGAGCAGCACCCAATTCGGCCATTTCTTTACCACGAGATACTGGGCCAGCGCGTCAGCCAGCATGCTTCGCGTCGGCGCGATATGGAAAATATTTATGCGGCAGTCTTCCTCGCGCAGGCTGTCGTCGGTGGCACCGACATTGAAGACCAGAACGCCCTTGTCGCGGGCGATGTCTGCGATCGACAGCAATTGCCTAGCCGAGAGGTCCGCGACAACATAGCGGTCACCTTTGGCAATCAGATCGTTGAAGGCTTGTACCGCGTCGGCGTCCGGCTTGATCTCGGTTATGTCGAGGCTGAATTTCTGGCTGAGGAACTTTCCTGTCGTATTGTTGTCGCCGATCGCCACATTGGCGCCGGCGACACCTTCGTCGCGTGGCGGCAGGTCCAGCAGGGAAAGCGCCAGTTGCGGCGCGTAGGCCCGCAAATAACCTATTCTGATTTCGGTTATTTTTCTTTCCGGCCTGTCGGTTGCGATCGGTTGCTTGCCCGTCACTTCCTGGGCCATCACGTCCGCAACGTCGGCGGTCTGGAAAAAAAAACACAAAAAGGCCGCGAGAGTGCCTGGCACCGCGCTCGTCATCGATAAAACTGCCTGTTCTTGCACTAAAGTCCGATTGTTCCCCGACCAGCGCGAATTCAAGGTGCCCACAATGAGCTTAGCGGACCCCACAAGATTTATCAAAGCCCTGCAAGTGGACTTGCGTGTCTGCTTTAGTCCTATGCCTTTTCGTGGGAATACGGCGATGAATGAGCGTGTTGCGGTCTTGGACTCCGAGATCATCCGCAGCAATGCCGGAATGTGAAACTCTATGGGTTGTCTTGGGAGGATTGCCTGATGAAAACGCGCGCCGCTGTTGCCGTCGCCGCCGGAAAGCCGCTGGAGATCATGGAGGTCGACCTCGAGGGTCCTCGCGATGGCGAGGTGCTGGTCGAGATCAAGG